>JAUXXW010000036.1 GCA_030684775.1 Pseudomonadota bacterium | reverse complement strand
CCTAGTGTGCTGCGAAGCTTTTGGCGCGCCAAGGGCAACAACGAACTGAAAGAGTCTTTCCCCCTGTTCGTTGAAAAGGGCGTGCTCGATGACCAGGATGGGCCCCAACTGTTGGGTGTTCTTATCTCGTGCGCTTCAGGTTATGCCGACCTGCCACCGGGGGCGTCATCGATTGAGGAGGGGCCATTCCGTGCGTTGCTGGATTGTCGAGTGGTACTGCGCACGATCCGGAGCTTGAGCGCCTACTTAGGGTTCAGCAGCGAAGAGTCGCTGTCTTCGATCCAGCTAGAGTATGAGGATGGGGCTCAGGACATCCAGGGCATTCCCAAAATAACCTCGGCGCGTGAACTGGCGGAATGGGCCGCAAAGCAAGAGAAGCGGATATACGCCGAACTGGACGCGTTTGCCGGCCGAACCAATCAGACGCTCCCCTCAAGCCAGAGGTTCGAAAGCGTGCTCTGGCTGCAGTCCGTACGTTTCATGCAGAACGGCGTGCCCATTGCCGTGGATCGACTTCTGATGATTGACGACCTTCATCGCCTACGGCGCACGCAGCGCGATATGTTGGTAGACGAGTTGACGGTACAACGGCCCGAGATCCCGATCTGGTTGGCAATGCGAACGCTGGTCATGGGGGATGCGCTTCTGTCTCAAGGGGCGAGATCCGGACGGGACATCCACGAGTACTCGCTGGAGGAGCTTTGGGGCGGTACAAAGGGCATTCATCAGTTCATCCCCTTTGCGCAAAACGTCCTGGACCGGCGAATGAATCGCCAGGATGCGGTTGCTGGAAACTTCTCTCAACGCCTGAGAGAGCAGTTGGAGCCCGAAGAAATTCGAGCCTTCATTCAGCCAGGCATCGAAGCGTTCCGCGCTTCAGTTCAGCCACATGAGAAGAACGCGCGTTACAGTGAGTGGCTCGCCAGAGCGGAGAAGAAATCATCTGAGCCGACAGTGGACATGCTGTTGGAGCTGTTTGTTACCAGGATCCTGGTGGCGCGGGACGCCTCCAAGAAACAACTGAGTTTCGACCTAGCACTGTCGGTAGAGGAAATTGACGAGAAGGACAGCTCGTCTCTTCGCGGCGCCGCCGAGATCCAGCTTCATGAAGAGCTGAAACTTCCCTACTTCTACGGGCTGGAGCGGCTCTGTGTGATGGCCACCTACAACGTCGAAGAACTCCTTTCGATGGCCGCCGCACTCTACGATGGCATCGTGGCAAGACAGGTCCTCAGGAAGCGGAGCCCAGAGATGTCGCCAGCAGAGCAGGAGAAGATTATTCGCGAGACGGCCGCTCGACGTCTGCAATTTGTGCCGAAACAGCATACGGAAGGTACGCGTGCTCAGAAGCTCATCACATCGATTGGCGGTTACTGTCGCGAGCGCACCTTCCTTCCCAATGCGCCCTATGCACCTGGCGTGACGGGGGTGCGACTATCGCAGTCGGAGATGGAGAAGCTGCAGGCAAACTCAAAGGCGCTTGGAGAGCAAGGGGCGTTGCTCAGGCGGGTATTGTCAGAGTGCATTGCGGAGAATTTGTTGGTGCTCCGCCAAAGCAGTGCCAGCACCGCACGTGAGTCTGGGTCGATCTTTTATCTCAACCGCACGCTTTGTGCGCACTTCGGCTTGCCTCTTCAGATGGGTGGATGGCAGGACGTGTCATGCACGGATCTGATCGATTGGATGTCGCGGGGTTGGAAGCCGCAGAAGCGCTTGGCAATGGGAGTCTAGCGATGCGGATGCTGTGGGACCAGTACGTGTTTCGGCGGGGATATGACGCGAATGACCTGTGGGACCGCATGTTTGAGAAGCGCCCTACTCGCCTTCTCTATATCGCCGGCAGCGGGTTCGACGTCAGAGCGCAGGTGGTCATGCGCGAGTGCGTCGACAGCATCCGAAATTCGGGTGCCGCTGTCGAGGATGCGAAGCTGATCCTGATCAGCTTCGCGAACTACCGCTTGGACGCTGCTTTAGAGGAGCTTACTGCGCAGAACGCCCGCGATCTTGGTGAGATTTTCTCTGTCATTGGAAGTGTGGAGAGCGTGTCTTTTGGAGCGACCGAGAATGGTGAGGAAATTAGTGCGAGCAGTGCACTTCGCTTCGGCACCGACGCGGTGCTGCATATGGTTGCCGATCAGACAGACATCATTCTTGATGCGAGTTCACTGCCAAGAGTGATTTACCTGGCCCTGATGACGAGCCTACTGAATCGCCTGATTCCAGATAAGACTGCCCCCAATGCGCTCGCTGCCGGAGGTGTCAACTTTCAGGTGCTTGTCGCCGAAGATGCGAGTCTCGATGGCCAGATCATGGCGGAGGACCCCAGTAGCGAGATTGTCTTGGTGCCAGGGTTCTCCGGCGCCATGCAGGCGGAAAGCGTCCAGGATTGGCCACTCGTGTGGTTTCCGATCCTGGGAGAACATCGGGTCAACCAGCTTCAACAGATCATGAGGTCAACTGAGATACCCGGCGAGGCGGAGATATGTCCGGTGCTCCCGCACCCGTCTCGCAACCCGCGTCGGGCAGATCTGTTGCTGGTCGAGTATATGGAGCCGCTGTTCAGGTCGCGTCGGACGCCGATCAGCAACATCCTTTACGTTCACGAATCACAGCCGTTCGAGGCCTACCGCCAGCTTCTAGGGGCGATGATGCGTTATCGGGATAGCATGGCGATCCTTGGCGGATGCCGGCTGGTAGTCACCCCGTTTGGAAGCAAGCTGATCACCTTGGGTGCTGGATTGGCTTGCTTTGAGATGCGTCCTCAAGACCTTGAAGCGCAGTACGGGGTGGCCATTCCCCATGCTGAACCCACGCGTTACGTGGCCGACGCTCAAGCGATTAGAAGCTCTAGGCCAGATATATGTTGTCTCCTTCTAACAGGTGAGGCTTACACGTAGAGGTCGCTAGCATGCCGGGTGACAACTGCTATTGGCGGGAAGCACACGTATTGACCTACTTGTTGGAGCGCGGCCGAACGGTGTAACTGCACGTCCGCCATAGGCCAATCGGAGCCGGTCGCCTCCGCCACCCGATTTACCTTTCATACTCGCGTCCCGGAACCCGCGTAAACACTGTGGGTCGTGCGAAAGGCGCCTTTCGCAGAAACAGAGAACGGAGAGCGCAGAGAGAGGAAAAACGGGCGAAAACCGGGTTTGGGCGGGGGAACCGCCTTTCGCACAAATCCGGGAACCCGCGCCAGCAGTGGCGTGGCGGGCGGAATAGAAAAAGGCCAGAGCAACGTCTGGCCTTCGATTGGTGGTGGAGAGGATGAGGATCGAACTCACGACCTCCGCATTGCGAACGCGGCGCTCTCCCAGCTGAGCTACCCCCCCACGCGAGGCGCGGAATATAGCAAAAAAGCCTTTCAGGGCATAGATGAACGACCCGACTGGTTGGTGCGCCAGAGCAACCAGGCTCCGATCAGGATCATCGGCAAGGAAAGCCACTGGCCCATGCTGACGCTGTAGGAGAGGCCAAAGATGCCTTCGTCCGGGCTGCGGAAGAATTCGCCGATGGCGCGGAATGCGCCGTAACCGAGCATGAAGGCACCGGAGACGGCGCCGGTGGGGCGGGGTTTGGCCGAGTACCACCAGAGGATGAGGAACAGCAGCAACCCTTCCATGCCGGCCTGGTAAAGCTGGGAGGGGTGGCGCGGGGTGGTGTCGACATACGGGAACACCATCGCCCAGGGCAGGGAGGGGTCGGCGGCGCGGCCCCAGAGTTCGCCGTTGATGAAGTTGCCGATGCGGCCGAACATCAGCCCCAGCGGCACCAGCGGGCCGACGAAGTCGCCGACTTGCAGGAAGCTGCGCCCGGTCTTGCGGCCATAGGCCCAGAGCGCGATCAGCACGCCGGCCAGGCCGCCGTGGAAGGACATGCCGCCTTTCCATACTGCGATGATTTCCGCCGGATGGCTGAAGTAATAACCGGGTTGGTAGAACAGCACTTCACCGAGGCGGCCGCCTATCACCACACCGAGCACGCCCCAGAACAGGAGATCGTCGATGTCCTTGTGGCTCCAGCCGGATTGCGCGTTGCAGCGGCTGCGGCCGAGCAGGATGAAGGCGGCGAAGGCCAGTACATACATCAAGCCATACCAGCGCACGGCGAGCGGGCCGATGGCGATGGCGATGGGGTCGAATTGGGGATGCACGAGCATGGGCGGGCCTGGGAGGGTGAGCCAATGAAGGCTGGGCTAAAATGCGGCAGATTATAGAGACCCAAGGTTGAATCCCATGCCCGTATACCGCTCCCGTACTACCACCCAAGGTCGCAACATGGCGGGTGCCCGCGCGCTGTGGCGCGCCACCGGCATGAAGGATGACGATTTCTCCAAGCCGATCATCGCCATCGCCAACTCGTTCACCCAGTTCGTGCCCGGCCATGTGCACCTGAAGGACATGGGGCAACTGGTGGCGCGCGAGATCGAGGCGGCTGGCGGCGTCGCCAAGGAGTTCAACACCATCGCCGTCGATGACGGCATCGCCATGGGCCACGGCGGCATGTTGTATTCGCTGCCTTCGCGCGATCTGATCGCCGATTCGGTGGAATACATGTGTAACGCGCATTGCGCCGACGCCCTGGTGTGCATTTCCAACTGCGACAAGATCACCCCCGGCATGTTGATGGCGGCGCTGCGCCTGAACATCCCCGTGGTGTTCGTCTCCGGTGGGCCGATGGAAGCCGGCAAGGTGATCTGGGACAACAAGACCATCAAGCTGGATCTGGTCGATGCGATGGTGCAGGCCGCCGACAGCCACTGTTCCGACGAAGAAGTGGCCGCCACCGAACGTTCCGCCTGCCCCACCTGCGGCTCTTGTTCCGGCATGTTCACCGCCAACTCGATGAACTGCCTGACCGAGGCACTGGGTTTGAGCCTGCCCGGCAACGGTTCCCTGCTCGCCACCCACGCCGACCGCAAGGAATTGTTCCTGCGCGCCGGCCGGCTGATCGTCGATCTGGCGAAACGCTATTACGAGAAGGACGACGTTTCCGCGCTGCCGCGTTCCATCGCCACCTTCGAAGCGTTCGAGAACGCCGTGTGCCTGGACGTCGCCATGGGCGGTTCCACCAACACCGTGTTGCACCTGCTGGCGGCGGCGCATGAGGCCGGCGTCAACTTCACCATGAAGGACATCGACCGCATCTCGCGGCGCGTGCCCAACCTGGCCAAGGTGGCGCCTTCGACTCAGCTCTACCACATGGAAGACGTGCACCGCGCCGGCGGCGTCATGGCCATACTCGGCGAGCTCGACCGCGCCGGCCTGATCCACCGCGACTGCCACACCGTGCACAGCCGAACCATGGGCGGCGCGCTCTCGGTGTGGGACGTGATGCAGGCGCACGACGTTTCCGTGTTCGAGTTCTTTAAGGCCGCGCCCGGCGGCGTGCCGACTCAGGTGGCGTTCTCGCAGAACCGCCGCTTCCCGGAACTGGATCTGGATCGCGCCAACGGCTGCCTGCGCGACAAGGCGCACGCCTATTCCCAGGATGGCGGATTGGCCGTGCTCTACGGCAACCTGGCGCTGGACGGCTGCATCGTGAAGACCGCCGGGGTGGACGAGAGCATCCTCAAGTTCACCGGCCCGGCGCGCATCTTCGAGAGCCAGGACGCGGCGGTGGCCGCCATCCTGGCCGATGAAATCCGTGAAGGCGACGTCCTGGTGATTCGCTACGAAGGCCCGCGCGGCGGCCCCGGCATGCAGGAAATGCTCTACCCGACCTCGTATCTGAAGTCCAAAGGCCTCGGCAAAGCCTGCGCGCTGGTCACCGACGGCCGCTTCTCTGGCGGCACCTCGGGTTTGAGCATCGGCCACGCCTCCCCGGAAGCGGCGGAAGGTGGCGCCATCGGCCTGGTGCAGGAAAGTGACAGCATCGAGATCGACATCCCCAATCGCACGATCCGTGTTGCCGTATCTGATGACGAACTGGCCAGCCGCCGTGCCGAGATGGAAGCCAGGGGTAAAACTGCCTGGCAGCCGGTCGGCCGCGACCGCCCGGTCTCGGCGGCCCTGCGCGCCTACGCCGCCATGACCACCAGCGCCGCCTTCGGCGCGGTGCGGGATGTGACGCAAGTGGAACGGAAATAAGGAGAGACGAGCATGGGGCTGCCACAGATTAAATCCGAGGACAAACCGCGCTATACCTATGCGGATTACCTGTCCTGGCAAGGTGATGAGCGCTACCAGCTCATCGAGGGCGATGCATTTCTCATGGCCCCGGCCCCCGCCGTGCGGCATCAGGCGGTGGTCATGGAAGTTGCCAGCCAGGCCCATGTGGCGCTCAAAGGCACGCCCTGCCAGGTCTTTACCGCTCCCCTGGACGTTCGACTACTCAACGCCGACAAATCGGACGATCAGATCGATACCGTGGTGCAACCGGATGTGCTGGCGGTCTGCGACCCGCGAAAGGTGGATGAGCGGGGCATTCGCGGCGCGCCGGACTGGGTGGTGGAGGTGCTCTCACCATTCACCGCCGGCCTGGATCATGTAAAAAAGCGACGCCTCTACGAGCAAGCCGGGGTACGCGAATACTGGCTGATCCAGCCCATGGACCGGGTTCTGACCGTCTATACGCTGAAGGATGGCGCATACGGCCGCCCTCATATCCAGGAACTCGAAGGCGAAACTCCGGTAGGCGTGCTGGAAGGCGTGGCCATCCAGTGGGATGAACTTGCCGCCCGCCTGCCGCCGCCCGAGTTCTGAACCATGCCGCTCCCCGACGCGCCCGATCAATCCCCCGCCGAGCCAGACCCGCTTTCGCGCTTCCGCAACTGGCGCGGCTTTCTTGCCGCCAGCGTCGCGCTCAACCTGTTGTTCATCTACGGCATGCTCGGCGCCGTTTCCGACCCCGCCGGCGCCATCTGGTACAAGACGCTGGCGTGGCTGCCTTTCAACGCCATCGCCACGGCGGTCTATCTCGCCATCATGGCGCGGCTGGCCGATACCCCCGGCGCGCTGTTCTACCGCATTCTCTGCGCCATCATGATCGTCGCTAGTTGGAGCGTGATGTTTGGCGCCTGAACCCGCTTTCCCAACTTGTAACCCATTCAACCAGGAGTTCGACCCATGCCCCTCGCCGCCCTCAATAACCGCTTCGGCCTCGCCGACCAACTCAAATTCGTCGAAGGTCCCGGCGGCCTGATCTTCGCCGAGATCGACAACGACCTCGGCACCGCCTACCTGTGCCTGCAAGGCGCGCACATCACCACCTTCCGCCCCAAGGACCAGGATGAGCCGGTGATCTGGCTGTCCGACTACGCCAAGTTCGCGCCGGGCAAGTCCATCCGTGGCGGTGCGCCGGTGTGCTGGCCCTGGTTCGGCGCGCATGACACGGAAGCCGGTTTCCCCGGCCACGGCTTCGCCCGCACGGTGATGTGGGAGGTGACCGCGAGCGGCGCGCTGGCCAGTGGTGAAACCGAAATCACCCTGACGTTGGTCGAGAACGAGCAGACCCGCTCCCAATGGCCGCACAAAAGCCGGGTGGAACTGAACGTGGTGGTGGGCAGGAGCCTGAAGGCCAGCCTGATTACGACCAACCTGGGTGACGCCGACATCACCATCGGAGAAGCCCTGCACACCTACCTGCAGATCGGCGACATCGCCGAGATCAAGGTGCTTGGCCTGGAAGGTTGCGAGTATGTGGACAAGGTCGGCGGCGTGAATCGTCGCACCCAGGACGGCGTGGTCACCTTCGACGGCGAAGTGGACCGGGTCTATGTGAACACCGAAGCCACCTGCGTGATCGAGGACAGCCGCCTCAAGCGCCGCCTCATCATCGCCAAGCGCGGTTCCCGCTCCACCGTGGTGTGGACGCCCTGGACGGAAAAAGCCGACAAGATGGGGGATTTCGGCCCGGTGGTGGCAAATGAAGGTGGCTGGCGCAAGATGGTCTGTGTGGAATCGGTCAACGCCCTGGAAAACGTGGTCGTGGTGCCCGCCGGGCAGAGCCACACCATGAGCGTGGAATATTCGGCGGAAGCGCTGTAGCGCCGGCATCCTTGCCGGCGTCGTAAAACAGCCGGCTGGAAGCCGGCGCTACAAAGGCTTCCTTCGCGCTACAATGCGCGCCCTTCAAAGCCTTGAATTAACAGCGGAATGCAGCTTTTCGCCTGTGGCGTAAACCATCACACAGCGCCGGTTTCCATCCGCGAGCGGGTCGCGTTCGGGCCGGACATCCTGCAGCGCGCCCTCGCGGACGTCACCGGCGAGCGCGGCCCGGCGCGGGAAGCGGCGATTCTCTCCACCTGCAACCGCACCGAGATCTACTGCAATACCTCGCAGCCGGCGGAAGTGGCGGAATGGCTGGCCAACTTCCACGGCCTGCCGCCGCGTGACGTCAAACCCTATCTCTATCAGCATCCCGGCAGCGAAGCCGCCAACCACGCCTTCCGCGTGGCATCCGGGCTGGATTCGATGGTACTGGGCGAAACCCAGATCCTCGGCCAGATGAAGCAGGCGGCGGAAAAGGCCGCCGACGCCGGCACCCTCGGCCTGCTCCTCAACAAACTGTTTCAGCGCACCTTCTCGGTAGCCAAGGAAGTGCGCACCGCCACCGAAATCGGCGCCAGCACGGTGTCCATGTCCGCCGCCGCAGTCAGTCTGGCGGAACGCATCTTCCCGTCGATAAAGACCCAGGCGGTGCTGTTCGTCGGCGCCGGCGAGATGATCGACCTGGTCGCCACCCACTTCGCCGCCAAGGGTCCGCGCCGGCTGATGGTGGTGAACCGCACCATCGAGCGCGCGCGCGATCTCGCCAACAAATTCGGTGGCGAGGCGGCGGCACTCAGCAACCTGCCGGAACTGCTGCACGAGTTCGACATCCTGGTCACCTCCACCGCCAGCCCCCTGCCCATCGTCGGCCTGGGCATGGTGGAACGCGCGATCAAGGCGCGTAAACACCGCCCCATCTTCATGGTCGACCTGGCGGTGCCGCGCGACATCGAAACCGAAGTCGGCGAGCTGGATGACGTCTTTCTCTACACCGTCGACGATCTCGGCGAGGTGGTCCGCGCCGGCCAGGGCAACCGCCAGTCGGCGGTGGTGCAGGCGGAAGCCATCATCGCCTCCAGCGTCAACGAGTTCATGCACTGGATAGACACCCGCCGCACCGTGCCGGTGATCCGCTCCCTGCGCGACCACAGCGAACGTCTGCGCCGCCACGAACTGGACAAGGCGCACAAGGCCCTGCTGCGCGGCGACGAACCGCAAGCCGTGCTGGATGCCCTGAGCCGCTCCCTGATGAACAAGCTCATGCACGAACCCTGCCACGCACTCAATCAGGCCGGAGACGACGAACGCGAGCACCTCGCGCGCCTGGTTTCCCGCCTCTACAACCTGCATAGCGAGTAGGTAATTCGTAGGTTGGGCAAAGCGCAGCGTGCCCAACGAACCTACGCAATGTTGGGCACGCTGCGCTTTGCCCAACCTACGGTCATCACATGAAACCCACCCTCCAAGCCAAACTTGAGCAACTCGCCTTCCGTCTGGAAGAAATCAGCGGTCTGCTCTCCGACGAGCGCGCCACGGCGGACATGGCGCAGTACCGCAAGCTCAATCAGGAACACGCGGAAATCACGCCGGTGGTGGCGCATTACCACGCCTGGCAGTTGGCGCAAGCCGATCTGAGCACCGCCGAAGCGTTACTGGCCGACCCGGAGATGAAGGAATTCGCCCAGGAAGAAGTGGAAGCCGCCAAGGCGCGTATCGCCGAACTCGACCAGGAATTGCAGCTCCTCCTGCTGCCGCGCGACCCCAACGACGGGCGCAACCTGTTCCTGGAAATCCGCGCCGGCACCGGCGGCAACGAATCCGCCCTGTTCGCCGGCGACCTGCTGCGTATGTACAGCCGCTACGCCGAACGGCAGCGCTGGAAAGTGGAAATCGTCTCGGAAAGCCTGGGCGAAGTCGGCGGCTACAAGGAAGTCATCTGCCGCGTGGTGGGCCAGGGCGCTTACTCGAAACTCAAGTTCGAATCCGGCGGCCATCGCGTGCAGCGGGTGCCGGAAACCGAGACCCAGGGGCGCATCCACACTTCCGCCTGCACCGTCGCGGTGATGCCGGAAGCGGATGAAGCCGAAGCCATCGACATCAACCCGGCCGATTTGCGCATCGACACCTTCCGCGCCAGCGGCGCCGGCGGCCAGCACATCAACAAGACCGACTCCGCCGTGCGCATCACCCACCTGCCCAGCGGCCTGGTGGTGGAATGCCAGGACGACCGCTCGCAGCACCGCAACAAGGCGCAAGCGCTGGCCGTCCTGGCGGCGCGCCTGAAAGACATGCAGGACCGCGCCGCCCATGCTCATGAAGCCAGCACCCGGAAAAGCCTGATCGGCACGGGCGACCGTTCCGACCGCATCCGCACCTACAACTTCCCGCAAGGGCGGATCACCGACCACCGCATCAACCTCACCCTCTACAAGCTCGGCCAGGTCATGGAAGGCGACCTCGACGAACTCGTCGCCGCCCTCACCGCCGAACACCAGGCGGAACTGCTGGCGGCGCTGAGCGGAGATATGTAGCGCCGGCATCCCTGCCGGCGACTTTTAAAAAACGCCGGCAAGGATGCCGGCGCTACAGAAACGTGCTGACCGACCAACTCACCCGCGCTACCCGCCAACTCGCGGAGTCGCTCGCTCTTCCCCCCCGCGAAGCCCGCCTGGAAGCGCAAGTGCTGTTCGCCCACGCCCTTGGCGTGAACCGCGCCTGGCTGATCGGCCACGACCGCGACACGCTCACGCCCGAACAAACCGCAGCCATCGAAACGTTGCTCAAGCGCCGTCTGGCCGGCGAGCCGGTCGCCTACCTTCTCGGCGAACGCGAGTTCTACGGCCGCCCGTTCCGGGTCACGCCCGATGTGCTGATTCCCCGGCCCGATACTGAACTGCTGGTGGAACTCGCCCTGGAGCGCCTGCCACAAGATGCCCACCTGAACGTGCTCGACATCGGCGTCGGCAGCGGCGTGGTGGCCATCAGCCTGGCGCTGGAGCGGCCACGCTGCCGGGTCACCGGGGTTGATCTCAGCGCCGGCGCCTTGCGGGTAGCGCGGGCCAACGCCGAAACGCTGGGCGCCGATGTCGAATTCCTCGCCGGCGACGTGTTCGACGCACTGGGAGGCCGCCGCTTCCACCTCATCGTCAGCAACCCCCCCTACATCGCCGCCGCCGACCCGCACCTGACGCGGGGTGATCTCCGCTTCGAGCCGCCCCAGGCGCTGGCCTCCGGCGGCGACGGCCTCGACTTGATCCGCCGCCTGGTCAGCGAAGCGCCCGCCCACCTGGAAGCCGGCGGCTGGCTGTTGCTGGAACACGGTTGGGATCAAGCGGCGGCGGTGCGCGCGCTTCTGGCCGAGGCCGGCTTCGGTGAACCGTTCAGCGGAAGAGACCTGGCCGGGCATGAACGGGTAAGTGGCGCCGCGTTCCCCTCCTAACTCCTTTTGGAAAGGCGCTATTCGCGAGCCTGTTGTGGGGTGCGGATTCCCCCCCTTTTCAAAGCGCTTTTCTCATTAACTGGTGATGCGGTTGGCGCGGTGGTTTCCCCCTTTTTCAAAGGGGGGCAGGGGGGATTTCTGAGACGCCAGCTCAGGCAAACGTCGCTAAACCCCCCTTTAAAAAGGGGGAGGCCAGCGGAACAACCACCACCTCATGTTTTCCCGAAAAGAGCCGCTAATATCGACAAGGTGGATAGCCCACCGAATGGAGCCGGCAACATGGACATCTTCAGCGTCACCAGCGACAGCTTATTCACCCTCTCTTCGCAACAAACCGCGCAGAAGGAAAATATCGCCCTGCGCGCGCTGAATACCGGCCTGGAACAGTTCAGCGCCAAGCAATACGACCTTGCCATCACCAGCTTCCAGCGTTCGATCAGCATGGCACCGACCGCGGATTCCGCGCTCAATGCCTATGACTACCTGGCGCGCACGCAACTTACCCAGGGCAATACCCAGGCCGCGATCGACACCTACACCAAGGCGCTGAAGCTCGCCCCGAATCGTGACGACATGCATGTGCAACTGGGCAAGATTTTCACCACGGAAGGCCGTGTGGATGAAGCGCGTGACCAGTACCAGCTCGCGGTGAAATACAACCCCAGTTCCGCCAATCGCTACGCCCTGGGGCAGGGTTTTCTCGGCACCGGCCAATATAGCGATGCGATCCAGCAGTTCGACATAGTGCGCCAGCAAGGGCCGAAGGAGCCCTTCGGCAACTTCGGCCTGGGACAGGTCTATGCCAAACAAGGCAACCTGGATGCCGCCATCGACGCCTTCAAAAACGCCATCAGCCTCCAGCACGACTACCTGGATGCCTATTCGGAAATGGGCTACGCCTACGCGGATAACGGCCAGGTGAACCAGGCGAATGAAGTCATCAGCACGCTCAATACCCTCTCACCCGGCGACACCACGCTCGCCGCCAGCCTCAGCCAGTACCTCTACGAAAAGACCCGGCCGAAAATGACGGCGGCTTACGCCAGCGAGTTGTTCACCCCTTTCCTCGCCAGCCAGGGGCCGAGCACCAAACTGAGTTCAATGAGCAGCTATTTGACCAACGCCGGCGACGAGCACACCTTCTCCATGGTGTTTCAGTTCGACAAGGCGATGAATCAAAACTCGGTGCAAAACGTCTTCAACTGGAACATCTCCCGCGCCGGCGGCACCGGCCGCGGCGACGGCTACAACTACGACATGACGCTGCCCGGCACGGAAGTCACCCTGCCATCCACCCCGCTGGCCGTCTATTACAGCCAGAGCGAACTGACCGCCACCGTGCTGTTCAAGATCAGCCAGAACGCCACGGCCAATGGCACGCTCGACCCCTCCCACATCAATTTCACCTTCAACGGCCGCGACGCGGTCGGCCTGTCGATGGACCAATCCGCCGATATGTACAGCGGGTTTTCGGGGTTCGCGTAGGCGGTCCGCTCGCGGGCCGATGGCGTCGGAACCCGTGCGGGGTTTCCACCCTCCCGTTTCCCAACCCCATTCCATCCATCGATATTGAATTGGCGCCCATTGATGCCGATCGATTAGACTTTCCGGCGCCCTTTCCGGAGCTCGCCATGCAAGCCGTCACGGTTTCATCCAAGTTTCAGGTCGTCATCCCACCGGCCCTGCGCGAATCGCTGCGCATCGAGCCCGGCAACAAGATGCAGGTCATCGCCTACGAAGGCCGCATCGAGTTGATTCCCGTCACCTCCCCCCAGGCATTACGGGGCTTTCTCCAGGGCATCGACACCGATGTTCCGCGCGAGGCAGACCGGATATGAACCTGGTGGATTCCTGTGGTTGGCTGGAATACTTCGCCGACGCCGCCAACGCCGATTTCTTCGCGGCGGCCATCGAAGACACCAGCCAACTGATCGTCCCCAGCATCTGCCTGGTTGAAGTATTCAAGCGGGTACTCCAGCAACGAGGTGAACACGACGCCTTGCGCGCCGCCGCCCTGATGCAGCAGGCCCGCGTGATCGATGTCGACAGCCGACTGGCGCTGAGCGCCGCGCGCTTGTCCACCGATTTCAAACTCCCCATGGCCGACAGCCTCATCCTCGCCACCGCGCGCATGCAAGATGCCACGGTCTGGACGCAGGACAGCCACTTCGAGGGGCTGCCGGGCGTTCGCTATATCGGCAAACCGAATTGACGCTCAGATGGGGGCGTGGACAGGGTGACCGGGCTTTTCGCCGGAACCGCCCATATGCGGCAGCCTGGTGACGAAAAACGTCAGGTAAGGCGCTGACTATCAAGCCGGGTGATTTTGCTTAACATGGCGAAATGGCTGTAAAAACAATCGCCTGTGCGTGGGAAGCAGTTGCCTGGAAAGGCTGGCATGTTTCCCGCTTGATACTTCCCACCATGCCGATGCGGAGTTTCCGGCGGCGGGCTTGAACCCTCACTCACCCCTTGGAGATCATCATGAAACAATTCGCACCCCGCTCCGGCCAGGCCGGCTTCACCCTGATCGAACTGCTGATCGTCGTCGCCATCATCGGTATTCTGGCGGCGATCGCGGTGCCGAGTTATCAGACCTATAGCAACAAGGCCAGGTTTTCTGAAGTGGTTTTGGCCACAGGCCCCTACAAAACCGCATTTGACCTGGCTGCCCAGTCTGGCGCGCTAACAAACATAAACCAGGCTGATAACAATTCAGGGGGAATACCGGCCGCTCCATCTGCCTCCGGCTTTGTGGGGTCTGTTACGGTTGTAGATGGCTTAATTACTGCAACAAGTTCTGGTATCGGCGGTGGTGTGAACGGTGTTGAAACCACTATTACTTTTCAGGCTGGCGGTATTACTGCTCCCGTTCAGTGGACCAAAGGCGGCACCTGCATTGCTGCGGGCCTTTGCTGAGATCAGCCCGTAGGTCGGAAAAGCCGGCGGGTAATAGGGGACATGGTAATAGGGGACAGACCACCATTTCCCCTTATCCCCTCTCAAACGCCGGCCTCCCGCCGGCGTTTTCCATTTCAAAGCCCGCAGGAGAATAGGGGACAGACCACCATTTCCCCTTATCCCCTCTCAAACGCCGGCCTCCCGCCGGCATTTTTCATTTCCGCCCCCTGGCAACCCGGCGTCTTCCGACAAACCCTGGCGGAAGGCGCGATATGGCCATCCTTCATGGCTATCGCTCAAGCCATCCTATCGAGCTAATTGAACGCAACAGAACTGTTTATAATCAAACCCATGAACTCGAAGCAGATGAAGAAGTGGCTGGAGCAACAGGGCGCGTCTTTCGAGCCGGGCAAGGGGGCGCATCTGAAGGTGTTTCTGAATGGAAAACAATCGTCGCTGCCCATGCACGGCACCACTGAACTCGGCAAAGGGCTGGAAGCCGCGATCAAACGCCAGCTTGGCTTGAAATAAGGAGACACCATGTTCGATTACCCCGTGACCCTGACCCCTGACGAGGGCACCGTGCTGGTGACGTTCCCCGATGTGCCGGAGGCCATTACCTTCGGCGCCGACGAAGACGAGGCGCTGTTGCAGGCCGTCGATGCGCTTGAATCCGCGCTGTCGTTCTATGTGGGCGACCGCAAACCGCTTCCCGTTCCTTCCGCCGCCGAGGGCCGCCCAACGGTGCGTCCGTCCGCCCTGGAGTGCGCCAAGCTGGGCATCTACCAGGCGATGACCGAGCAGGGCATCCGCAAAGCCGAGTTGGCCCGCCGCCTGGGCTGGCATATGCCGCAGGTGGATCGGCTGTTCGACCTCAACCATGCGTCGCGCTTCGACCAGATCGAGGCGGCGGCGCGGGCGCTGGGGCGTCATGTCGAGGTGCGGGTGACGTGAAATTGGGTTAACAGAGCAGCCCGTAGGTCGGAAAAGCCGGCGGGCCGGCGCCTTCCGACAAACCACGGCGGAAGGCGCGACAAGGCCGCTTTTCCGCATTACGGCGGTCATATGGAAGCCCATCATCCTATTTCCCGCAGTTGCACAAGAGCCCGCTCCTACGGCAACGATTTCAACTCACCCAACAGGTGAAGCGCCAACATAACCCCTGAGAGGTAATAGGGGACGGTAATAGGGGACAGACCACCATTTCCCCTTATCCCCTCTCAAACGCCGGCCTCCCGCCGGCGTTTTCCATTTCAAAGCCCGTAGGTCGGAAAAGCCGGCGTCTTCTTGCCGGCGCCTTCCGACAAACCCTGAGCCCGTCGGTCGGAAATGCCGGCGGGCCGGCGCCTTCCGACAAACCCCGGCGGAAGGCGCGATAAGGCCGCTTTTCCGCCCCACGGTATTAGCCGCGTGGGAGGGATTTCGCTATCGCTCAACTCATCCAACCAAGCTGGCGCCGTGGAAGTTGGCACAGGTAGACTATGCGGCATTCGAAGGAGCTACCCATGGGCACAATAACGTTTGACACGTTGAAATTTGTCGAGAACCTGGAGGCGGCAGGCGTGCCAAGCGCACAGGCAAAGGCGATGGCTCTAGCCTTCAAAGAAGCGACCGGCGAGGAACTGGTAACAAAAGACTTCCTGAAAGCCGAGATCGAGGCATCCAAGAATGATTTGATCAAGTGGGTTGCCGGCATGTTGCTCGCTCAAGCCGCGCTTATCGCGGCACTGGTGAAGCTGCTGTAGCCCGTAGGTCGGAAAAGCCGGCGTGGCCGGCGCCTTCCGACAAACCCCGGCGGAAGGCGCGATAAGGCCGCTTTTCCGCCCTACGGGGGTAATACGGGAAACCCATCATTCCCACCGCACCGCCCCGGTCAGGTCGGTACCCAGCCCCTCTACGGAGGGGCTTTCACATTCCACCCCGTAGGTCGGAAAAGCCGGCGTGGCCGGCGCCTTCCGACAAACCCCGGCGGAAGGCGCGATAAGGCCGCTTTTCCGCCCTACGGTACCGATGCGCGCCCGAGGAGCAGGTCAATTAAACCCGCGCAGGCCGCTTTCATCGCACACCGTCACTCCGATTGATGCGATACACAAACCCACCTCATCCAACGAAACTGGCGGTAGTAAGATGTCAACACCATTGATCCGGGAGTTTTTCCATGCCAAATCTATCAGTCAAACTCGACGAAGCAACTCGACAGCGCCTGCAGGCGCTGGCGGCACGCCAGGGCGTGACACCGCACTCACTGATGTTGAAGGCTATTGCCGCCGAGTTGGATTGGGCAGAGGAACAAGGCGCGTTTGTGGAGCGCGCGCTGCAGGCCAGGGAGCGTGTCTTGGCGGGGGGGCAAGTGCTTGATGGGCCTGCCTTTTCTGTCTATCTGCGCGCACGCGCACGCGGCGTGAAGCTGCCGCGCCCCACAGCGAAAAACATGGCTGAACAAATCGATCCCTGCGCATGACGCAGTGGCTTCTTACGCACGAAGCGGCAGATGACCTTGAGCGTCTAACCGATTTCCTGCAAAAGACCGCGCCTGAAACTGCAGTAGCAACCCTCGACCTGGTGCTTGATGCGCTCGAAATCCTGGCGCGCCATCCGCGTATCGGCCGCTCTTTCCAGCAAGGTTTGCGTGAGCTTGTCATTTCGCGTGGCCAATCTGGATATCTGGCGCTTTACAGTTACGATGAGCGCGCCGATGTCGCCTTGGTGCTGGCAATACGTCATCAGCGTGAGCAGGACTACCATTGAATTCAAATAATCGTGCCCCGCCGCCGCCTTCCGACAACCCCGGCGGAAGGCGCGATAAGGCCGCTTTTCCGCCCTACGGGGTAATACGGTAAACCCGTCCTACCGCGCCAGCCGGCCTTTTTCTGTTCACTCCCAATATGACGATCTGGTTCCTCATTATCTTGTCGCTGTCAGCGGCCATCCTCGCGCCCTTTTCCGCGCTGGCGGCGCTGCTCCTGCTGCCGGTCGCGCTGTGGCGGGAACGATGGCCCATGCGGGGGGCGCTGCCCTGGCTCCTGTTCGGCTGGCTGGCCTGGCTGCCGGCTAGTCTGCTCTGGAGCCAGTCACCGGGGCTTTCCCTGCCGCAGGCGGCGGTGTTGCTCTGCCTGCCCCTGGGCTGGTTGGCGGGGCTGGCGCTACATCGGCGTGGGCAACTGTCGCGCTTGCTGGAATACGGCCTGCCCGCGCTGCTGGCGATGCTGCTGCTCTGGGGCCTGCTGCAAGGCCCCAATACCTTCACCGCGAAACCCCAGGGGCCGTTCAACGACCCCAATACCTACGCCGCCGTGCTCAATCTGCTCGTGCTGCCGATCCTGGCGCACTATCTGGCGGCCGATCTGGCGCGGCAAGCGGCCTGGTGGCGCACCGGGCAACTCGCGCTCTTGGCGGGCGCGGCGTTCGTCGCCTTGCTTACCGCCTCGCGCGGGGCTTCCCTGGCCCTGCTGCTGGTGCTGCCGCCACTATTCTGGCTGGCGCGGGCACAGCCTGATTTCAAGCGCAAGCTGGCGCTGTTGGCGACCGTGGCGGCATGCGCCTACCTGGCCGCCTATCTGGTGGGTGGCGGCGCCAATGTCGGGCAGCGACTGGTCAATACGGTGTCGGGCGGCGACCCATCACGGCTCATGCTGCTGAAATCAGCCTGGCTGATGATTCAGGATCACCTCTGGCTGGGCACCGGCCTGGGCACCTTCCGCCTGCTCTATCCGCAATACCGCTACGCCGACGAGGCCGGCACGGCGGGGGGGTGGGTGCATAACGACTATCTGCAACTCTGGCTGGAAGCAGGGTTTCCCATGTTGCTGTTGCTGCTGGGGTTGGCCGCCTGGGTGGCTTGGCGGATGTGGCGGACTTTGCGCGAGAACACCAATACGCCCGCCGTGGGAGCGGCTTTAGCCGCGATGCGGGCGGCAGCCCGCAAAGGCGAAACGGCGTGGTCTTGGCGAGCGTTTGCCCTTTGCGCCTCACGGCGCATCGCGGCTAAAGCCGCTCCTACGGCAGGGCGTTTGTTTCATGCTAGGCCGGACATTCTGGAGCGCATGGGCTATCTGGCCGCCATTGCCGCCATCCTGTTGCACGCTTTGGTCAATTTCCTGTTCTTCTTCGCGCTGGTGAGCTTGCTGGTGGGGTTGTATCTGGCGCGCCTGGCTCCCCCCTTTTCCAAAGGGGGGCGGGGGGGGGATTCATTCGGTACGGATGACGCCGCAGCCAAGAACAAATCCCTGATGAAGCTCCTACCCTACGGTACCCCGGCCCCCCTTTGGGAAAGGGGGGAGGTTGCGCGCTCAAGTGAGCACGCCCGCGCCATTCGTCTGGCCGTGGGCGGTTATGCGCTGATTCTGGGCTTTCTGTTGTTGGGGCAGGTGGCGGTGGAGGGCTTGCTGGGCCAGGCGCGGCCGCTTCAAAAGATATTGCTGACATGGGATGTGGCCTACCCGCGTTACCAGGTGGCGTACTGGGTTTCGGTGCTCGCTCCCTTTCACCCCACCCCACAACAGATCATGGGGCTGGAGCTGGCGTCGTTGTCCGGTGGAGACGGCCCGATGCGCGATGAAGCCCTGTCGCGCATGGAATCAGGCATGCAACGCGCTCCCTGTTATCTGCCTTATGCCAATGACGCACTGGCCCTGATTCAACAGGGGCCGCTGGATGCGGCACTGCGCGAGCGCGGCCAGGCCATCGTCGCGCGCAACCTCGATTGCAATGCGCGCCACGGGCTTTCCTATTACCACGCCGGTGGATTTGCTCAGACTGACGCGCAAGCACTGGAATGGTGGCGCGCGGGCATGGCCGCCTCGCCCCATGTCGCCGACGATCTGCTGCTGACCGCCGCCATCCTGTCGCGCACCATATCGGGCCAGGAACAGGCACTGGCCGCTCTGGCGGAACAGATGGCGCAGACGATCCGCCATCTGGAAGAAAACCCCGGCCTTCGCGCCGACCAGGCTTTCTGGACCGAAGCCCAGCACAAGCTCTACCGTCTGGCCGGAAAACGTTATCTGGAGCTGGTGCCGCCGCGAAAATAGAAACGTAGGTTGGGCGTCGCTGCGCGTGCCCAACAATCCGTCGCCATGTTGGGCACGCTTCGCTTTGCCCAACCTACGGCTACTGGGGGCGGCGCGTGCCGTTATTCGTGCGCGCGGCGCACGCTATGTAGCGCCAAGCTGGCCCACTTGATACTCCGGCAACCATTCCCGCAGCATCGCGCGCACTTCCGCGTCGTCCGCCGTGTCGGTGCGGCTGACCCAATCCAGCATCAGCGCGACGTTGTCGGCATCCGCCTCGCGCGCGCGCGCCACTCGCAGCTTGGGGTGCGGCGTCGGCAGGCTGGCCTCGCCATCCGCCAGCAACTCCTCGTGGAGTTTTTCGCCTGGGCGCAGGCCGGTGTATTCGACGCCGATCTCGCCCTCTACCTTGCCGGAGAGGCGAATCATCAGGCGCGCGAGATCGACGATCTTGACCGGTTCGCCCATGTCCAGCACATAGATTTCCCCGCCCTGTCCCATCAATCCGGCCTGCAACACCAGTTGCGCGGCCTCGGGGATGGACATGAAGTAGCGGGTGATTTCCGGGTGAGTCACCGTCACCGGGCCACCGGCCTCGATCTGTTGCTGGAACTTCGGAATCACGCTGCCGGAGGAGCCCAGCACGTTGCCGAAACGCACCGAGATGAACGCGGTTTTCCGGGAGCCGGGCAGGGTGTGGGCATGCAGGGCCTGGCACAGCATCTCCGCCAGCCGCTTGGAAGCGCCCATGATGTTGGTCGGGTTGACCGCCTTGTCGGTGGAGACCATGACGAATTTTTCCACCCCGGCGGCGCGCGCCGCCTTCGCCATCACCCAGGTGCCCAGCACGTTGTTCTTCAGCGCCTGCAAGGCGTTGTTTTCTTCCATGAGCGGCACATGCTTGTAGGCGGCGGCGTGGAACACCACGGCGGGCAGGTGCTCGCGCATGATCTGCCCCACCCGTAACGGGTCTTTCGCATCGCCGATCAGGCAGATGACGGGCACCTGGGGAAACGCGCGGCGGAAGTCCTGCTCAATCCGGTAGAGCGCGAATTCACCCAACTCGAACAACAACAGGCGCGACGGCTTGAACAGGGCGATCTGGCGGCACAGTTCGGCGCCGATGGAACCACCGGCACCGGACACCAGCACGGTCTTGCCGGCCAGGAAGGTATGCAGGCCGTCATTGTCGAGTTGCACCGGCGGCCGCCCCAACAGATCGTCCAGTTCGATATTGCGCAAACTGGCGACCGAAACCCGCCCCCGTACGATGTCGTTTAGCGAGGGCACGGTGAGCAGGTTGATACCCAACGCGGCGCATTCATCCACCAGGCGCTTGCGCAGGGTGGGAGGCGCGGAGGGGATCGCCAGAATCGCGTCCCTCACGTCGATGCGCGCGGCGATTTGCGCGAGTCGCCCCAGTGGGCCCAGTACCGGCAAGCCCTGAATCTGGCGGCCCTGCTTGGCCGGGCTGTCGTCGAGCAGGCCGATGACGCGCAATTCCGACTTGGTCCGCGAGAACTCGCGCAGCAGGGCATCCGCCGCCGCGCCCGCGCCCAATACCAGGGCCGGGCGTGTCGTATCGAGCAAAGCGCCGAAGCGGCGGTCTTTCCAGGCCCGATAGGCGATGCGGCTGCCGCCCAGGAACACGACCAGCAGCAGCGGGTCGAGGATCAACACGGAACGCGGCACGGTG
This sequence comes from Pseudomonadota bacterium, assembly GCA_030684775.1. Lineage (GTDB taxonomy): Bacteria > Pseudomonadota > Gammaproteobacteria > Burkholderiales > Thiobacillaceae > PFJX01. Next base: position 8,685 of record JAUXXW010000036.1, on the reverse strand, counting down.
GCCTGCACCCGGAACAGAATCAGGATGACGGGAATCGCCACCGCCGCCGCGCCGACCGCCTGGAGAATGCGTTTCAGGTCGGGCAGGCTGGCAAAGCGCCAAAGACCGCGATAGAGACCAAAACCGAGAAACGCCGCGACTTGCACCGGCACGACCCAGAGCACAGTGGCCAGAATGCTGGGCATGTATTCATCCGGCAGGGACAGGTTGAAGCGCAGCCAATAGGCGACATACCAGGCGATCAAGCTGGCCGTTGCATCGTGCGTGAGCACCAACCAGGCGCGCGCGCCGTTAGGAAATGAAAAATTCATGCAATGCCTCCACTGCGTGTTTTTACTATTTCGTTCGCACCAGGTGGTGGAAACGGTTGTAATTTTTCTTCACGAGATGCTGCTCGCAACAGCGCTTGCTCCACACCCAGGCTGGCAAGCAGGCGTCGCACACCAGCCAGGGCGCGCCTGCGCGATAGCAGCGCCAGAAGGGTCAGGGCAATCAATCGCAGGTCCATCGCCACGGTGTTGCGATCCACGTATACCAACCCAAGGCGGCTTTTCCAGGGGCGAATGAGCTGATTGTAGGCGAGGTCGGGATCGGCCTCATGACACAGGATTTCGCCCTCGTCGGCGAAGACGATGGAAGCGAAGTCGGTAATCCCCGGGCGGACGCTCAACAGGCGACATTCTTCCCGGGTGTAGAGATCCGTTTCGCGCCTCACATTGGGACGCGGCCCGACCAGGCTCATGTCCCCGGTCAATACGTTCCACAGTTGCGTGAGTTCATCCAGCTTGTAGCGGCGAATGAAGTGGCCGAGCCGGGTGATACGCGGATCGGCCGCGCCGGTCGAATCGACGCCGCTGGCATCGGCGGCAGGCACCATCGAACGCAGCTTCACCATTCGGAACGGGGTGCCACCCCGGCCGACGCGCGGCGCGACATACAAGGGTGGATGGCCATCCTGGAGCCAGGCCAACAGCATCACCAGCAACAGCAAGGGTGCGCTGAACAACAGGCCGAGGCAGGCGAGGACGATGTCCAGTAGCCGTTTCACCCCAACAGCGCCCTCACTGCCTGGATGATTTCGCTCTCCCCGAAGTAATAGGCGCGTTCCAGCGGTGCACTCGTGGGAGCCGGCGCGTCGGGCAGGGTGAGGCGCCTGGGGGATTGTTTCAACATGCCGAGCGGCAGGTTTTCGCTGACACAGGCGATGATCTCCCCAGCCATGCCGCAGGTTCGCCAGCCGCCATCCACCACCAGCAGACGGCCGGTTCGCTTAACCGATGCGACGATGGTGAAAGGGTCGAGGGGGTTCAGTACGCGCAGATCGATCACCTCGACCTGGATGCCTTTAGTGGCCAAGCTTTGCGCTGCCTGGAGGCAAAGCCGCGTGCTGTACCCCACACCTACCAAGGTCAGTTCCCCACCCGACCGCAATATGCGCGGCCCTTCCCGTTCCAGAGGAGATTCCACGATCGGCGGCAGATCTTCTTCCCACTCATACAGCCAGCGATCGTCGATATAGAGCACCGGATCGTCGCAAAGCACGGCTGAAATCAACAGGTCGCGAGCATCGCGCGGCGTGGCGGGCATGACCACGCGCAAGCCGGGCACATGCGCAAACCAGGCGTGCAGTGCCTGGGAATGCTGTGCGCCCTGCTCGCCGCCGCGATTGATGATGGCGCGCACGGTGACCGCCGGGTGTGCCTGGCCGCCCAGCATGTGCGACCACTTGGCGGCCTGATTCACCAGGGCATCCATCGCGTAAAGCATGAAGTCCATGCGCGGATGCACCACGATGGGCCGGTAGCCGCACAAGGAAGCGCCCACCGCCGCGCCGGTGCAGGCCTGTTCGGATACCGGCGAATCCATGATCCGTTCCGGGCCGTAAAGCTTGTCCAGGTCGGTCATGGTATTGCCCACATACCACTTGGCCCACAGGCCCTGACCAATCACGAACACTTCGGGATGGTGATCGAGCAGATAGACGAAAGCTTCGCGGATGGCGGCGCCATAGCTTGTCCGGTTCATCGGCCAGCCTCCGCATAGACCCGATCGAGCAGGTGTGATTCCGGGGGGTAAGGCGCGGCACGGGCACGGCGCCACGCTTCCATCACTTCCGCGTCGACGTCGGCTTGCAGCGCCGAATAGGCATCTGACGAGAGCATTTTGCCGGCGATCAACGCATCTGCCAGGCGGCGCACCGGATCGCGCGCCTTCCACAAGTGCAGATCGGCGCCCCGGTCGACGCCTACATCCTCATCCTCGCGGTGGCCGACATGGCCGCGCCAGCGGTAAGTGACCGCCTCAAGGAACCCAGGACCCGCGCCGCCTCTGGCCCCGGCTATCATGTCCTCGGCAGCGCGTGAAACCGCCACCACGTCGTTGCCATCCAGCGTCACGGCCGGAATCCGGTGCCCATCGGCGAAGCGGGCAATACGATCGGTCGGTTGCCGCAGGGAAATGTGCAAATGGCTGGAAAACAGGTTGTTCTCGCAGACGAACAGGATGGGCAGCTTCCAGACGGCGGCGAGATTGAGCGACTCATGGATCACGCCTTCCTCGCTGGCGCCGTCGCCGAAATAGGCCACAGCCACATCGCCCCTTCCGTCCTTCTTCGCCGCCAGCGCGGCACCCACGGCCAGCGGCACGGTGCCGGCGACGATGGGCACCGTGCCGAGCAGGCCTTTGTCCGCCGCGTAGAGATGCATGGAGCCGCCCATGCCGCGCGAACAACCCGCTTCCTTGCCCAGCACCTCGGCGAGGAGAGGGTAGAGGTCGCCGCCCAGGGCCAGGTAATGCGCATGCGAACGGTGGCCGCCGAAGACGCGGTCACTACCGCGCAGATGTTCCGAGACAGCGACGGCGATGGCCTCCTGGCCGATGCCCAGGTGCGCGGGACAGATCACCTGGCGCGCCGCGACACCCTCGCCAATCACTTCCTCGGCGCGGCGGATCAACAGCATGGTTCGCAATTGCGCCAGCAGACGCGCGGGATCGCTGTTGCCGATAGCCAACGGCGCGTTACAGGCCGAGGAGTTCGCCAGATCGCCCAGGGTCGAGTCCATGGTCAGTCGGCGTGGCCGTGAAAGGCCCGGATCAGGTCGCAGATGGCGTCAACGTCTTCTTCGTTGAGCGTGGTGTTCATGGGCAAGAGCAGGCATCGCTGGAAAAAACGCTCGGTGGTCGGCAATCGCGTTTCGCCAAAGCCCAGTGCCTCGAAGCGATGCACCGGTGTACCCGCCCACTGGACAATGCTGCGCACGCCATGCTGTTCCAGATAGGCGCGCAATTCATCACGGCGCTCCGACTCCACTTCGTAGTTCTGGAAGACGTCGAAATGGCGGGGATCGGCGTCCGGCGCGGGTGGCAAGGCCAGTTCCGGAAGATCGCCGAGGCGCGCCTGATAATGCGCGGCGATGGCGCGGCGGCGCGCAACGTCCTGATCGAAGGTTTTCAGCTTGAAATCGAGGATGGCGGCTTGCAGGTTATCCAGGCGCGAGTTGAAGCCCCAGGCCACGACCTGGCCGGTTTCCGGGTGGCGGCCATGGTCGCGCAGCAAGGCGATCTGTTCGGCGATGCCGTCGTCATCGGTCAGCACCGCGCCGCCGTCGCCAAAGCAGCCCAGCAGCTTGGCGGGATAGAAGCTCAAGGTGCCGAAACGGCCGAAAGTGCCCGCCATGCGCCCCTGGAAACGCGAACCCAAGCCCTGCGCCGCATCTTCCACCAGCATCAGGCCATGCCGGTCGGCGAGTGCCTGGAGCGCATCCATGGCGCAGGTTCGGCCATTGATCTGCACCGCCATGATGGCCTTGGTGCGTGGTGTGACCAGCGCGGCGACCGAGCCCGGATCGAGCATGTGATCCGCGCCGATGTCGGCCAGCACCGGCGTCGCGCCGACGAAATGCACGGCGGCGGCAGTGGCGATATAGGTGTGCGAGGGCAGGATCACCTCGTCGCCGGGGCCGATGCCGCAGGCTTTCAGCCCCAGCCAGATGGCGTCGGTGCCGTTGGCCACTCCGAACGCATGTTTCACGCCCATGTAGGCCGCCAGATGCTTTTCGAACTCGGCCAGGTCCTGCTGCAGGATGTAGGCGCCGCGCCGGCAGACATCGAGGATGACCTCGGTCAGTTCCTGCTCCTGCTCGGCGAACAGGGCCGGGTAGTTGAAAAACGGAATGTTCCGCGTCGGGGGCATGCTTACCTCTGCTTGATCTCACCGCCCAGGGGCTTCCTGGCGGCGGCGTATATTACTTTGAAGCGGCGGTCGGGTTGCCCCACGGGTAAAGGCGCGGGTGGCGAGTACGGCGCGGTCCGCGCGTCGATTTCCGCAGGCATGGAGACCAGGCCACCGAACATCAGGCGCTTGAGCCATTTCTTGCCGGCCATGGTTTTCGGGACTAAGCCCAGATCGCTTGCCGCCTTCTTGAACGGCCGCAACAGGCGTTGCCGCCAGGAAACTGCGGCGACAGGCAGATGGCCATAAAAAGTGCAGTCAAAACCGGCCTCGGCGAGCAACCCGCCCAGTTCGGCCACACCGAAATAACGCACGCTGTAGGGGCTGGGATTGAAATCCCAGAGATCGGGATTGGCACTGGCGATCAGCACATGGCCACCAGAGCGTAGCGTGCGCCGGCATTCCGCGACGAAGACATCGGCGCGCGGCAGGTAGTAGATCGCCTCGAACAGAATCACCACATCCAGGCTGGCGGCTGGAAACGGCAGGCATTGGGCATCCATTTCCAGCAGGGCGATACGGTCACCGTAATGCGCGCGCGCCTGGCCAAGCAACGAAGGGGTCAGATCGCCCGCCCAGAGTCGTCGCGCCCGTGCCGCCAGCAAGCCCAAGCCCTGGCCGGGACCACAGGCCACTTCCAGCACATCGCGGCCCACACAATAGCCGCCGGTCCAAAGGTAGCGATGAGCCAGGCGTTCGACCTGCTCTTGCGAGACCTCGTCGTGGGCCAGTTCGGTGACGCTGGAGAAATCGCGATTCATCGTCATGCCGGTTGCACGTTGCTGTGGTCAGGCGCCCGGGCAATTGCTTCGAGGTAAGCCGCCATTTTGCCGTACACAACATCCGCGTCGAAGCGCGCTTCAAATAACGCGCGTGCCCGGATGGACATTGCCTGCAACTTTTCCGGTGCATCGCGCAGGGACACCAGTTGCGCGGTCAGGCGGAGCCTGCTGTCGTCCGGACCATAAACAGCACCGCATGCGTTCGCACGCAGCAACTCACCGACCAGCCCATCCATGGCGCTCAGCACGGGAAGTCCACCGGCAAGGTATTCCAGCACCTTGTTGGGATAGCTGTTGAGGAAGTCCACCCGGCTGAAGTACGGCGCCAAGCCCACATCCGCCAATTCCATCAGCGCCTGGATGCGCGGCGCGTCGACCCAGCCAGGCAGGATCACGTTATCCAGGCCCGCTGCGCGGCGACGGCAACGCTCCAGATTTTCGCCACCACCACACAACACGAAGCGGACACCGCTACCGCTCAGGTGGCGCGCAGCTTCGATGACCGTATCCAGATCGACCTGCTGGCCGAAGCTGCCGGTAAAGACGGCGGTGAGGCCGTCATGACCCTCCACTCCATGCGTACTCGCCCACCAGGCGCGGGCTTCGGCCAGCAAGGACACTTCCATGGGGCGTGAGGGATAGCCCATCGGGAAAGCCCGATCCAGCGGGCCAACCGGACGTCCCGCACGGCGCAAGCCCCATTCCATGAAGGGTGTGGTGATGCCGGTCACCGCACTGGCCAGGCGAAACGCCCGCTTGGTCTGGGCAAACAAGGGCGCCAGAGCCAGCCTGGCGACTGGGCGCAACGGCGCCGGCGCGTGATCGAGAAAGATGTCCGGCCAAAGATCGCGAACATCCAGCACCACCGGCACGCCACGAGCATGGCCGTACTCCGCTGCGGCAAGCGCCAGTTCTATGGAAGGGAAAGAGGCCAGGATGACGTCCGGGGGCGGCTCGCGTGGCGCCAGTTCCGCGAAACGGCGCGCCAGAGCGCGGTGATCGCGGATGCGCGCCAGGGAAAGATTGCGCCGGTAACCGGGGCCATGCAGCAGGACAAGGTCCAGGCCAGTGCGGGTTGAGAGGCGCCTGTCGGCGGTCGCGCGGTGAGACTTTTGCACATGGTCGAATGCCGAGGTCCACCACAGAACCTCATGCCCGCTTTCCACCAGCAATTCGGCCAGCAAGCCGGCGCGCAGCAATCGTGGGTGGCCTGGGTCGCAGGGCAGCGGTTCGCCGATGGTGACCAGCCAGACTTTCATGTGGCCGCCAACAGCGGTTTTTTCAGTACCCAGTAATCGACATAGAGCAACTTCTCGAACTTCTCGATTGAGAATCCGGCGCCGGTGAGGCGAGCCGCCACATCTTTGACCCGCACATGCCCATCACCGATTTCCCAGCAGTGGTTGGGGTCGATCCATATCTTGCGTTTGATGAAGCGGCGCCAGAAAGCGCCCGGGCTGAGGAAGCCGGTGGGCACAGTCACTACATGCGGAATCTGAGTGGGGGTCATGAACAGGAAATTGCTTTGCCGGTGCGGGATGGTGATCAGTGCATATCCACCGGGTTTCAGATACGAATACAGGTTCATGCAGGCCGCGCCCAGATCGGCAAAGGGAAGGTGCTCCAGCACGTCGGCGGCGATCACGCAGTCGAATCGGCCTGTCAGTTCCGGCTGTTGTTCGCGCACGTCGGCAATCCAGTCCGGTGCCAGCTTGGGATTGATGTCCATCACCCGATATTCGCGTACCAGGGGCGTCAGGCAGTTGCGCAACATGCCTGAGCCGCTGCCGATTTCAAGAATCTCCGCCACGTCCAGGCGCAAGACGTCCTTGACCAGGTGGTAATAGCGGTACCAGTTCAGGAAATCGAGTTGCTTGAGGTAGTAATCGCGACTCAGGGTGAATTGGTCGTCAAATGAACCGGGCATTCGGATGACTCATGGCTGTCCGGCTGGCGGGCTGATTTGCGCAAGGTGATTCGCCAATTGCAGTGCGCAGCCGGAATAACTGTAGTGGTCGATGGCCTGGGGTATCCCGTGATAGGGAACCGTGCCGTCGGCAAGGAAGCTCCGGTAGGCAGCGAGCAGGGCTTGTTCGATGTCGCTGCTGGTCAGCGCGGTGGTGCCGGCGCAGGTTTCAGCCAGCATGTCCTTTATCTCGTCCGATCCCGTCGCGCCTGTGGCAAGAATAGGTCGGCCTGCGTCCAGATATTCGTAGAGTTTGAGCGGAAATATGCCCTGTTCGTCGGGGTCCTCCCATTGCAGGAAGAGCAAGAGATGCGAGCAGCGCTGCCGTTGCCTGGTCTCGGCGCGCGGCAACATGCCGTGTTGCCTGACGACTTCCGCAAGCCCCATTTTGGCGATGGTCTCTTGCAGGGCGCTGTCGTGGCGACCATAGAAATTCAGGGCGACACGCGAACGGTCCATTTGCCCGGACTCGAACAGATGGCGCAAGGCCGCCAATATCCTGTCCGGGTTCTGCTTCCCGGCGTAGATGGTGCCGGTGTAGCTGATCGTAAAACGCTCGGGAAGCGTCTCCGGCAACGCGGAGGACCGCGGCTGGTAACCGTTGCGTACCACGGCGACGCGATTGCCATGAAGCGATTCAAGTCGATCGGCCAGGGGCAGTGAAATCGTGGTAAGCAAATCGGCGCTACGCAGCGTGCGTACTTCCAACCAGCGATCCAGCCGACGACGGGCTTCCGGAAAGGGATAGTTGTGGTTTTGCGACCAGAGGTCGCGCAGGTCGGCGACCCAGGGGATGCCATGCCGGCGCTTCAAGCGCGACGCCACGCAGTGGACCGTGGGAAATGGGCTGCTGCTCAAAATCGCGTCGAATCGCCGCTCGGCTATCAGCGTATGCGCCATGCGCAAAGCGGAACGGCGCCAGGGCCATTCTGTATCGGGGATGGCGAACAACGTCTGGTAAGCCAGCATGAGTCTGTCGACCGTGCCCCGCTTACCTGTGCCCACCCGTTCCTTGATCTGCTCCGTGTAACTGCTCTGGCTGGAGAAGCCCAACACGCCAAGTACCTTGCGCCAGAACCAGAAAATGTCGCCACGGTAGGGCGCCACGGCTATTTCGACACGTTCCAGGAAACCATCGGGCAACCCGAGGACGGATTCGGCCTCTGCTCCCAACGGGGGCGTGACCACGGTGGCCCGCCAATCGTGCTCGGCCAGGTACGCCAGCAGCGCCGGAATGCGCGGTGAGGCGTGGTGCAGATTGGCGATGACCAGGAGGTGCTTCACCAGCGCACCGTGATCAGGGTGCCGTATTGGTCCCACAGTCCGCCGCTAAAAGCACTCTTGCGAGTCTCGATGCGGGCGTGGGCGGGCACGGTTTCACGCAGCAACGCGACCAGGTCGTATACCCAGCGGCCACCGTCGAAATGACCATTGATCGGACCCACGGCGTGGTACTCGTTGAGCACGATGCCCTTGCGTGCTATCCGGCTGATTTCGGTAAGAACATTACCCCACATTTAACAGCCCACCAAAAAACCCTTTATAAATCATCCCACTATGGCTGACCCCCTCCCCGTCAGGCACTACAACCGCGTCATCCGCCGTTCAAGCGACGGATCGCACGGTGCCTCCCGGCAGCGGATCGATCCCCAGTGCCGTGTAGATCGACTGCAAGGCCACCTCCGGACGGGTTGCCTTGCGTACAT
>JAUXXW010000030.1 GCA_030684775.1 Pseudomonadota bacterium | reverse complement strand
ATTACGGTTGGGGCGGTGACGCCGTAGGATGTGGTGAGCGATAGCGAACCGCATCAACATCACACCAAACTCAATCTTCGGGAGCCCCACCATGACCGCTTACCGCCGCGTTCACGTCCCCGGCGCCACCTGGTTTTTCACCGTGGCGTTGGCGCGGCGGCGAGGTAACCGGTTGCTGGTGGAACACATCGACGAATTGCGCGCGGCGTTTCGTTACGTCATGGCGCGCCATCCCTTCCACATCGACGCCATCGTCATCCTGCCCGAGCACCTGCATTGCCTGTGGACCCTGCCGCCGGGCGACGATGATTTCTCCACCCGCTGGGGTCTGGTCAAAAGCCATTTTTCCCGCGCCATTCCGCGCGATGAATCCGTCTCGGCAAGTCGTGTGAAGCGCGGCGAACGGGGTTTGTGGCAACGCCGTTTCTGGGAACATCTGATTCGCGATGATGATGACTACGCGCGGCATGTGGATTACATCCACTGGAACCCGGTCAAGCATGGTCACGTCGAGCACGCTGGGGATTGGCCGCATTCCTCCTTGCCGCGTTATGTCCGCGAGGGTTTGCTGCCGGCGAACTGGGGGATGGCCGAAGAGCCGCCGGGGGATTTTGGTGAGCCGTTGGGGTGATGCGGTTCGCTATCGCTCTGATGAAGCCCCTACCCTTCGGTAACCACATCCTACGGGCTACGGACAGAACGAATATTCTGTTTGCCGGTTTCCGTGTCGCGGAACATAATGCCGCATGATTCATTCGTTCGCTTGTTCCGACACTGAGGCGCTCTTTCTCAGCCGGTCCGTTCCCCGGTTCAGGAATATTGAACGCGTGGCACGGCGAAGATTGCTGCAATTGCATGCCGCGACCGAGTTGGCGAGCTTGCGGATTCCACCCGGAAACCAGTTGGAAGCGCTGAAAGGTGATCGCCGAGGCCAACACAGCATCCGCGTCAATGACCAGTGGCGAGTGTGCTTTGTGTGGCACGAAGACGGTGCGCATCAGGTCGAAATCGTGGACTACCACTAGGAGATGAACATGGCTGAACTGCTTGAAGAAATTCACCCCGGCGAGATTCTCAGCGAGGACTTCATGAAGCCGCTGGGAATCAGCGCGCGCAAACTCGCGGCAGATATCGACGTGTCGCCGAGCCGTATCAGCGAACTGGTGCATGGTCAACGGCCGATCACGGCCGATACCGCGCTACGGCTGGGGCTGTTCTTCGGAATGGAGCCGCGCTTCTGGTTGAACCTGCAAGCCGAGTACGACATGCGTGTGGCCACACGCAACCTGCATGACAAGATCGCGCCACGTATCCGTGTGTTTCAACAGACTATTGCCTGAATCATTTTTCGTTACAAGGAACCCCCATGCCCTCATTCGATATCGTCTCCGAAGTGGACAAGACCGAAGTCAAGAACGCGGTCGAGCAGACCAACAAGGAAGTGAGCAACCGCTTCGATTTCAAGGGCTCAGACGCCCGGGTCGAGCAGGTGGAATACGCCCTGACTATCTTTGCCGACGATGATTTCAAGCTGGATCAGGTGCAGGAAGTGCTGAATGGCAAGCTGGCCAAGCGCGGGGTCGATGTCCGCTGCCTGGATACGGGCAAGAGCGAGAAGATTTCCGGCAACAAGGTGAAACGCCTGACCACGGTGAAAAACGGCCTGGAAACCGAGTTGTGCAAAAAGGTAGTGAGGTTGATCAAGGATTCCAAGCTCAAGGTCACCGCCAGCATCCAGGGCGAGAGCGTGCGCGTCTCGGGTGCCAAGCGCGACGTGTTGCAGGACGTGATCGCGCTGATGCGCAAGTCGATTACCGACTTCCCCTTGCAGTACGAGAATTTCCGGGATTGAAGGGGGTTCCCCCCTTTTTTAAAGGGGGGAGCCAAGCACGTAGGATGTGGTGAGCGCAGCGAACCGCATCAAGCAACGCGACCGTGATCGATGCGGTTCGTCCCTCACCACATCCTACGTGTGCCCCCCTTGATAAAGGGGGGAGCCAGGCTTACAGCACCCGCTGGTTTTCCGGCAGGGTGATGTTCAGTTCCAGCACGTCGTATTCGCCATGTTTGTCCAGTTGCACCTTGATCATCTGGCGGTCGATGTGGATGTACTTGGCGATGACTTCGAGCAGTTCTTCCTGCAGCGCGGGCAGGTAGTCGGGGGTGGCGGCGCCGCGGCCGGCGCGTTCGTGGGCGAGGATGATCTGCAGGCGTTCCTTGGCGACGACGGCGGTCTTCTTGTCGGGGCCGCGCAGGTAGTCGAGCAGGTTATCGATCAGGGACATATCAGCGGCCTCCGAATAGTCGTTTCAACAAGCCCACCTTTTCGGCGGTGACGAAGCGCATCGGGATGTCTTCGCCCATGAAGCGGGCCACCACGTCCTTGTAGGCGTCGGCGACATCGCTTTTTTCCAGGTGGATGGCCGGCGTGCCCGAGTTCGAGGCTTGCAGCACCGATTCCGATTCCGGGATGACGCCGAGCAGGGGAATGCGCAGGATTTCCTGAATGTCATCCACCGAAAGCATCTCGCCCGCCGCCACCCGTCCGGGGTTGTAACGGGTTACCAGCAGGTGTTCCTTGACCGGGTCGAGTTTGTCCACCGCGCGTTTCGACTTGGCGGCGAGGATGCCCAGGATGCGGTCGGAATCGCGCACCGAGGACACTTCCGGGTTGGTCACCACCAGTGCCTCGTCGGCGAAATACATGGCGGAGAAGGCGCCGTGTTCGATGCCGGCGGGCGAATCGCAGACGATGTAGTCGAAGGTTTCCTTCAACTCGTTGATGATCCGCTCCACCCCTTCCAGGGAGAGTGCTTCCTTGTCGCGGGTCTGCGAGGCGGGCAGGACGAACAGGTTGTCGCAGTGCTTGTCCTTGATCAGGGCGCGGTTCAGGTTGGCGTCGCCGTTGATGACGTTGATGATGTCGAACACCACGCGCCGCTCGCAGCCCATGATCAGATCGAGGTTGCGCAGGCCGACGTCGAAGTCGATCACCACGGTCTTGTTGCCGCGCAAAGCGAGGCCGCTGGAAAAGCTGGCGCTGGTGGTGGTCTTGCCCACCCCGCCCTTGCCGGAGGTCACTACGATGACTTTTGCCACTTGTGCTTATCCCTCACCAAAGAAAACGTTGCGCATTATCGCCGGCTTCGCCGTTTCAGCGAACCTGCGTCAAAGAGGCCAGCGTCACGCGCTCGCCATCAAGAAAAACCTGAGCCGGCTTGCCGCGTTGCGCCACCGGGATGCCGTCCTCGAAAACCTGGAAATAGCCGGCGATGGAAACCAGTTCCGCCTCCATGCATTGCGCGTAGATGCGCGCGCCGGCGTCGCCGCGCGCGCCGGCCAGGGCGCGGCCACGCAGCGGGGCATAGACGTGGATGTCGCCATCGGCGATCAATTCGGCGCCGGCATTGACGATGGCCAGCACCACCAGATCGCCGCCCTCGGCATGAATGCGTTGCCCGGTGCGTACCGGTTTGTCGATTACCAGGGTAGGGCGGCGCGTCGGGATGGCGGCTGTTGCCTCGGCCACTGCTTCGGGTACCGGCACCGCTTCCACCACGACTGGCGGCGGCTCGGGCGCGATCTCCGGTTCGGCTTCAACGGCCTTGCGGGCGGCGCGCGCTTCCGGGAACAGCCCCAGGCCACAATCCTGCGCGGCGCGGCGCTGCTGCTCGGAGCCGCCGATGATCCCGGCGATGGCCATGCCGCGTTGCCGCATGAAAGTGGCGAGGTCCGC
>JAUXXW010000029.1 GCA_030684775.1 Pseudomonadota bacterium | reverse complement strand
GGTTTTGAGGATGTGTTGCGCGCTTTCGCCCAGTTGTTCGTCGATGCCGTAGATGCTGGCGTGACTGGCGATGGCATGGCAAACCACGGCCATGCCTTTCGCCGCGTCGTTGCGCGCGGTCTGCGCGGCCTCGATGTTGGCGTACAGCGCCCGGTATTTCCCGGCTTCATTGAGCGCCTGCATCATTTCCAGCAGGGCGCTGGTCTTGCCGGTCTGGCGCGGGGCATGCAGGAGGAAATATTTCTGGCTGGCGATGAGCATCTGCATCTCGTCCCAGTCGATGCGCTCGAAGGAGGAGATGCAGTAGTGAATCTCGGGCTTCATCGGCCCCGCCGTATTGAAGAATTTTTCCATCCATTGCCCCCTTCATGTTGAATCGCCACCGACCGCAATTCTAAGGCTGAACGCGGGCCGCTCTTTGTTCGATCAACGTGTTACGGCAACATGGCGGCCATTCGCGGGCGCCGCGATGGTGAAACAACGCGTTGCAGGTACCATTCCGGCGGTTTTCCTCCTGTTTTCACCGTCGCCGCCGTCATGACTTCACAAGAACACCGCGTCTCCCTCACCCCCGATACCTATCAGGTCGCCCTGGCGATGGCCTTGCTCTGGACCTGGCGGTCGCGTACCGACATCTACACCCTGTTGCGCCCGCTCGGCATGAAGCGCGCCGATGGTCGAGCCTTTACGGCGGAGGACGTCAAGACCGCCCTCCAGGATTTGCGCGGCCACGGCCTGCTGGTGGATATGCCGAACCAGAACGGCTATGTGCGCCTGCACGACAAGCTGCGTATCCCTTTGTACCGGCAAATGCTCGATGCCCAGCCGGGTGCCGCGCTACGTGGCGTCCTGTTTCCGTTCGTGGGCTATCAGGGCAACGTTCGCAGCTATTACTGGCCGGTGAGCCACGTCGGCACGGTGGCGTTGCTGCGCCTGGCGCTGCTGAGCGGCACGCCGGTGGACGAGTACAAGGCTATCGCCGGGGCGATCCAGAACAGCGGGCGCGAGTGGGAGCATGTGCTCCAGGAAGCGATCTTCGACGGCTTCGACGCAGCCACCTTCGAGCGGGTCAGGGCGGAGACGCGCTGGGAGCTGCTCTATCGCGCGGCGCGCTTGATGGTTGCCTACTGGCGTCAGAACATGCTGGCGGCGTGCGATCTGGCGGTGGCTTATTTCGACGCCGATGCCGCCGCGATGCCGATGGACTTGCGTCTGGCCCTGGCCGACCTGTTTCTGCAACGCGGCGACAGCGCGCGCCTGGAGCGCGCTCTGGAGGGGATGGACAACAGCTACGCCCAGGCACTGCGCGCCGCCCGCCTCGTTCAGCGCGGCGGTTACCCTGAGGCGCAACTGGCGTTCGAGGCCGCGCTCAAGCGGGGCCAGGTGGAAAGCGGCACCCGCAAGCGCATCTTTCCCGACAGCCTGGTCTGGTTGCACCCACTGGCGCTGATTGCGCGGCAGACGCCCAAGCATCTGGAACAGGCGCGGAAATTCTGCGTCGGCGAGGCCGGCAAGCGCGAGCCCAGTCCTTATGACGCCTGGGGCATATGGGCACATGCCATCGCCGTGCGTCTGGGCGATGCGCCGGTCGACGCCGATGCCTTTCTCTTTGGCATCAGCAACTACAAGCCGGCGCCGGATTGGCGCGACCTCTGGCGTTTGTTGCTGGCGGCCTGGCTGGGGCCGGAGGCGCTGGGGATGAACGAGCAGCGCCGCAAGACCGTTGAGGACGTCGCCATGGCGACGCGCAACCACTTGTTGCGCTGCAAGCTCGACTGGCTGGCGGAGCAGGTGGAAGCGGCGCTGGAAGTGCTGCGCGGCAACGAGCCGCCGGCCGGCTTCTTCGTCGGCGGCCGCGGCGAGCAATGGCGCGAGGTGCTCGCCGCCTTGCAGGCCCTGGCCGGGGAAGGCGCGGGCAGCGCCGCCGAGGCGGAATCCGCGCGCATCCTCTGGGCGCTGTCATTGGGCAAGGACAATGCCCTGCTCGACATCACGCCGCTGGAACAGAAGCGCGGCCCGCGCGGCTGGGGCAAGGCGAAGGTGCTCAGCCTGGGCAAACTGGCCGACAACGAACGCCTGCCGCCCTGGGACGCCAAGGTCGCGCGCGCGCTGAAGCAGGATCGCGCCTATGCGAAACGTTTCAACCTCGACCGCGCCGCCGCCATCGTCGCCCTGATCGGCCACCCCAACGTGGTGCTGGCGGAAGCACCGGATCGCCTGGTCGAACTGGTGGAAGGCACGCCGACCCTGGAAGTGGTGCGCGACGGCGAGCACTACCGGATGCGGGTAACGCCCGCGCCGCACCCGGATGTGGCCGGCGAATACGCCTATTACGCCGATGCCGACGCGCGCCGTGAGGCGGAAGCGCTGCGCCTGATCAGCGTGGTGCAGGAGTCGCCGCAACGTTTCCAGGTGATCCGCCTCTCCGCCGCGCAACGCCGCGCGGCGCAACTGGTCTCCGGCCGCTTTGCCGTGCCGGCGCAGGCACAGGAAGAATTGAAGCAATCGCTGGAAGTGCTGGCGCGGCATTTCCAGGTGCACGCCGACAGCGACCAGGCCACGCGCGAAGTCGAGCCGGAAAGCCGCTTGCACGCGGAACTGTCGCCCTCCGGCGAGGATTTGCTGCTGCGCCTGGTGGTCACCCCGCTGGGCGGAGAAGGTGGCAATGAGGGCCCGCGTCTGCCGCCAGCCGGTGGCCGCAACCGTGTCATGGCCGCCATCGGCGCCGAGACCGTGGGCACAAAACGCGATCTCGACGCGGAGCGCGCGCACCTGAACGCCGTGCTCGACGCCCTGCCTTTCCTTGAAGAACCGAATGGCGCCTGCGAATGGCTGGTGAGCGACCCGGAACAGGCGCTGGCGATGGTGGAAATTCTGCCTGGCTTGCCCGCCGTGGCGGCGGTGGAGTGGCCCAAGGGCAAGCCGGTGCGCGTGCTGCGCGTCGACGCCGGGCAATTGGGCCTCAACGTGACCGGTGAGCGCGACTGGTTCCGCGTCGCCGGCCAGGCCACTCTGGACGACGGCCTGGTGCTGGCGTTCACCGCGCTGCTCGACGCCGCCCGCCAGAAGAGCCGTTTCATCCCGATGGGCGATGGCGTCTATGCCGCGCTCACCCAGAGCCTCAAGGATCGCCTCGCCGACCTCGCCGCCGTGGTCGAGATGGACAAGCACGGCGCACGCATTCCCCAGATCGCCGCTTCCTGGCTGGACGACGTCCTCGACGGCATGGAAGTGAAAAGCGACGGCGAATTTCGTGCCGCCATCGAACGCCTGCGCGCCGCGCAGAAGGAAACGCCGAAGCTGCCGAAGAGCTTGCAAGCCGAATTGCGCCCGTATCAGGAAGACGGCTACCAATGGGCGATGCGCCTGGCCGCCGCCGGTCTCGGCGGTTGTCTGGCCGACGACATGGGCCTGGGCAAAACCCTGCAAGCCCTGGCGGTGATGCTGGCGCGCGGCGGCAAGGGCCCGGCGCTGGTCATCGCCCCCACCTCGGTGTGCGGCAACTGGCTGGCGGAAACCCGCCGCTTCGCGCCCAGCCTGAACGCGCAAATCTACGGCGAAGGCGACCGCGAAACCCTGGTCAGCGAAGCCGGGGCGATGGATGTGGTGATCGTGTCCTACACCTTGGTGTTGCAGGCGAAGGAACGTTTCGGTGGGCGCGTCTGGCACACCTTGATCGCCGATGAGGCGCAGGCGATCAAGAACGCCAGCGCCAAGCGCTCGCAGGCGGTGTTCGAGCTGGATGCCGATTTCCGCCTGGCGCTCTCCGGCACCCCGGTGGAAAACCGATTGGCGGAACTCTGGTCGATCATGCGTTTCGCCAGCCCCGGCCTGCTCGGCACCCTGGCGCGCTTCAATGAACGCTTCGCCGGCCCGATCGAACGCAACCGCTCGCGCGAAGCGCAACACCTGCTGCGCCGGCTGATCGCCCCCTTCGTGCTGCGGCGGACGAAATCGGAGGTCTTGCAGGAACTGCCGCCACGCACCGAACTGGCTTTGCTGATCGAACCGGAAGCGGCGGAAGCTGCGCATTACGAGGCGCTGCGCCGGCAGGCGCTGGAGGAGGCCGCGCGCGCCCTGGCCAGCGGCGCGCCGAATGAGGCGCGGATGAACATCCTCGCCCAGCTCACTCGTCTGCGCCGCGCCGCCTGCGACCCGCGCCTGACCACCCCGGAAATAAAACTGCCCGGCGCCAAGGTGCAAGCCTTCGCGGAACTGGCCGCCGAACTCGCCGACAACGGCCACAAGGCGCTGGTGTTCAGCCAGTTCGTCGATTTCCTCACCCTGCTGCGCGCGCCGCTGGACGCCGCCGGCATCAGTTACCAATACCTCGACGGCGCCACCCCGGCGGCCGAACGCACCCGCCGCGTCGCCGCCTTCCAGGCCGGCGAGGGCGATTTGTTTTTAATCAGCCTGAAAGCCGGCGGCTTCGGCCTCAACCTCACCGCCGCCGATTACGTGGTCATCACCGACCCCTGGTGGAACCCCGCCGCCGAAGACCAGGCCATGGGCCGCGCCCACCGCATGGGCCAGTTGCGGCCGGTGACGGTGTACAGGCTGGTCGGCAAGGGCACCATCGAGGAGCGCATCGTCGACCTGCACCACGACAAGCGCGCCCTGGCGGAAGGCGTGCTCTCCGGCGAGGAAACCACGGCACTGCCGTCTACCGATGATTTGATCGCGTTGATGCGGGGGGAATAGCGGAAGGCGCCTGGGCGAGTGGCCTCCCCCTTTCTCAAAGGGGGATTGAGGTACCGAAGGGTAGGGGCTTTATCAGGGATTTAGCGACGTTTTCCTGAGCAGCCGCCTCAGAAATCCCCCCTGCCCCCCTTTGAAAAAGGGGGGAACCGGTGCGCTAACCCGACCTACCGTACTGGAAGCCGGCGCTACTTGGCGGGAGATCAAGCGTCCGCCAGCAAGCCCAGCTTTTCAAAACACAAATACAGCTCGCGGCCGGCCCAGGCGTCGGTGGCGGCGTAGCCGATCTGCGCGGGCGTTAAACGCGGCACGGACCAATTGGTGGTGCGCGCGCCTTTCGGAATGCGGGTGCCCAGGAACAGCGCGGTCAGATTACGCAAGCCGGTCTGGCGGTTGCCGTGGCGCCTGGCTACATGGCCCAGGTCCACGACGGCAGCGGGTTCCAGTGGGAACAGGCGTTTGAGTTGGCCGATGTCCCCGGCCAGCGCCACACCGGTCTTGACGATGTCCGGGTTGCCGAGGATTTCGGCCAGCGCCTGGGAAAAATCCAGCCGCTGCAATTGCCACAGATACACCCGATGCGCCGTCGCCAACTGCACCAGACAGGGCAGATAGTCCTCGCCCTTGTGGAAGGCGGGGCGCGTCTCGGTATCGAAACCGACGACCCGTTCCTGGCGGATGTCGGCCATCGCCCGCTCAAGTTCGTCCTCCGTGGCGACCACGCAGACTTCGCCTTCGTAGCGCCGGATCGGCAGGCGGACGATTTCCTCGCTGCTGATCGCGCGGCGATATTCGGCCGGTAGCAGGGGAGTGCTCAAGCGGCGAAGCGCTCGCGCAGGTAGGCCATGATGTCGCCGGATTCGTACATCCAGCGTTCATTGCCCTGCTCGTCACGAATCCACAAACAAGGCACCCCCGCCTTGCCGCCACCTTGCAACAGCGCCGCACGGTTGCCGGCGTCGTGCTGGGCATCACGTTGTTCGATATTGAGCGACAGGCGGCGCATCTCCTGGCGCACCTTGATGCAGAACGGGCAGGTTTTGAACTGGTACAGGGCCAGATCGCGGCATTGCCGGTCCACCTCTTGTTGCGCTTCTGGTGCGCGCACCAGCCCCTCGGGCGCGTTCAGCCGCTCACGCAGCAACAGCACGGGGCCCAGCACTAGGCGCAAGGTCTTGAAGAAAGTTCGGAACAGCCATTTCATGGTCGAGTCTCGGTGTGTTGTAACTCCCCCCTTTCTCAAAGGGGGGCCGGGGGGGATTTATAGAAGGGTGGCACGAGTGCGGACGTCGCTAAATCTGATGAAGCCCCTGATAAAGCCCCTAAGCGAAGGACTAAGCCGCCAAAAGACGGCGGCCAAGTCCCTGCTTATACCCTGCGGTACCCCTCGATCCCCCTTTGAAAAAGGGGGAGGAAATACCCTCAAGGTTGCGGCCGCCGCCGGATGCTGGCATTGGCGCGGGATTCCTTGTCTTCCTGGTCGTCGCCGGGAATGTCGAGGATGCGGACTTTCACCGTCCTGCCCTTCAACTTGCCGGCCATCAGCCGGCGTTGCGCTTCCCGGGCGATGTCACGCGCCACCGCGACATAGGTGTGGAATTCGCCGACATTGATCTTGCCGATCTGGGTCGCGTTGAACCCGGCCTCGCCGGTGAGCGCGCCGAGCACGTCGCCGGGGCGGATCTTGTCCTTGCGGCCGCCCAGTATCTGCAAGGTCGTCATCGGCGGCAGCAGCGGCTCATCGCCGGGTTTGCCACCACTCGCGGGGAGTTCGTCGATGGGGTGCCATTCCACCTCGGTGCCCAACTCCTTGACGATGTTGGCGACGCGGCGCATCTGGTTGGGCGAGGCCAGGCTCAGCGCCCAGCCATCCTGGTCGGCGCGGCCGGTGCGGCCGATGCGGTGGATGTAGACCTCGGGGTCGGGCGTCACATCGACATTGATGACCGCTTCCAGTTGGGCGATGTCCAGCCCACGCGCAGCCACGTCGGTGGCCACCAGCACGGAACAACTGCGGTTGGCGAACTGGATCAGCACCTGGTCGCGTTCCCGTTGTTCCAGCTCTCCATGCAGCGCCAGGGCGTGGAAACCCTGGTCGCGCAGCACCTTCAACAAGTCACGGCATTGCTGCCGGGTATTGCAGAAAGCCAGGGTGCTGACCGGGCGGAAGTGGTTGAGCAGACGGGCGACCGCTTCCAGGCGATCCTCGTTCGCCACCTCATAGAAACGCTGGCGGATCTTGTCGCTCTCGTGCCGCTCCAGCAGCTTCACCTCGCGCGGCTGGCGCAGGAACTGCCGACTCAACTGGGCGATGCTCTCCGGGAAAGTGGCGGAAAACAGCATGGTCTGGCGCTTGTTCGGGCACTGCTTCGCCACGAACACCATGTCGTCAAAGAAGCCCATGTCCAGCATCCGGTCGGCTTCGTCGAACACCAGGGTGTTGAGTGCCTCCAGGTTGAGGCTGCCGCGTTGCAGGTGATCCATGATCCGGCCCGGCGTGCCGACCACGATGTGGGCGCCGTGTTCCAGGCTGGCCATCTGCGGGCGCATGGTGGTGCCGCCGACCAGGGAAAGAATCTTGATGTTGTCCTCGGCGCGCGCCAGGCGGCGGATTTCCTGGGTCACCTGATCGGCCAGTTCGCGGGTCGGGCACAACACCATGGCCTGCACCGCGAAGCTGCGCGGATTCAGATTCGCCAACAAGGGCAGGGCGAACGCCGCCGTCTTGCCGCTGCCGGTCTTCGCCTGGGCAATCAGGTCGTGCCCCGCCAGGGTGAGCGGCAGGCTGGCGGCCTGGATCGGCGTCATGTTCAGGTAGCCGAGCTGGCGCAGATTCGCCAGCGCGGCGGGCGTCAACGGCAGTTGTGCGAAGGCGCGATTGTCGGTGGCATCGCTCGTGTCGGAGTCGAGCGGCGGCTGTTCGGGGGAGGGGGGGCGATTGGGCATCGCCGGATTATACGGGGCCGGCGTTGAGGTTCCGCTGCATGTGGAAAGCGCGATGCGGGCGCGCGTCCTTATGGGTATGGCGCCGGCGGCCTGGTAATGCGAGCCTTGTGCCTGTCATGAAACCTACATGAAACGATCAACAACCGCGTCGCGCGACGGCGCTCGACTAAACAGAAAAGGAAGCATCATGAGGCGTCAAGTCCCCCACGACTTGTTTGCGGAACTAGGCCGTTTGCAACGCGAAATGCAGGGATTTCCATCCATGAACGTGGGCAGCACCCCCCGGTCCGTGGAGATATTCGCCTTCGTCCCCGGCATCGACCCCGCCGGCATCAACGTACGACTGAAATCCGGCGCGCTTGTCATCACGGGCAAGCGCGGCACCAGTTTGCCCGACCTCCAGGCCAGAGCCACCGTCTACATCAACGAGCGCTTCGTCGGCCGCTTCCGCCGTGTGGTCAAGTTGCCCGACTACGTGGACCTCAACAGCGTCGAGGCGAAGTACTGTAACGGCGTGCTGCACATCAGCATCCAGCGCCGCAAGGAGTCGCGGCCGAGCCTCATCGATGTCAAGTAAGTGCGGGGGCAGGGGCATGATCGGCACCGTCGCCACCCTGCCGCCAGCGGTGGACGTGTTCGAGGATGCTTTCGGCGTCACCTTGTATGCGGATCTGCCCGGTGTGCCCAAGGACAAACTCACCCTGCAAGTCGACGAGAACACCTTGACCATCGAAGGCGAGGTCATGCTCTGCCTGCCCGAGGGTATGAAAATCACCCATACAGAAATGCACTCGCCGCGTTACCGGCGGGTATTCACCCTGTCCAGGGAACTGGATTGCGGCAAAGTGGACGCCGAGTTCAACCACGGTGTGCTGAGGCTGCGCATTCCCAGGGCCGAACATGTGCCGCCTCCCAGGGTCGAGATCAAAGTGGTGTGATCCACGCGCCGACGGCGCCGGCTCACACCGGATAAGGCAGAGGACGGAAGGTGAGGCGCGGGCCGTCGCGGCTGCCCAGATGCACTTCGCCGGATTCCATGCTGCTGCTGTGAACCACGGCCAGCACATCGAAACCGCCACCGGGCGCCGGAGCGGCGTTGGCGATGCCGCCGGCGGATTGATCCGGCAGATCCGGGCTGAACAGGTCGTCACCCGGCTTGGCCTCGGCGTCGATATGAGCTAGGAACAAGCGCCGTTTGACCTTGCCCAGGTACTGGCTGCGCGCCACGATTTCCTGGCCGGGATAGCAGCCCTTGTTGAAGCTCACCCCACCCAGCACTTCCATGTTCGCCATCTGCGGCACGAAATGGTCCTGCGTAGCCGGCAGCACGGCGGGAATGCCGGCATTCACCAGCAACCAGTCCCATGC
The DNA here is from genome assembly GCA_030684775.1 of Pseudomonadota bacterium. Classification (GTDB taxonomy): domain Bacteria; phylum Pseudomonadota; class Gammaproteobacteria; order Burkholderiales; family Thiobacillaceae; genus PFJX01. The sequence goes on along the minus strand of JAUXXW010000029.1, from coordinate 9,159 downwards.
CGGCGCGCCCACCGCGCGGTGCGTGGCGGCCAGATTGGCCCAGGCGGCCGGGGCGGCATCGGGGGCCACGAACAGATCGAAACGCGCATCGCCCAGGCGAATGGCGAAGGCGGATTCCGCCCGCGCCATGCTCATGATGCCCTCCGGCACTGCCTGGCCGAGCAGGGCCGTCACGGCGGCATCGGAGCCTGGCCCGGAAAGGCCCAGGCGCACCCATTCGCCACTGGCGTCGCGTGCCTTCACCTTGGAGCGCAGGATGTACATGGTCAGACGTTTCTGGATGGCCTCGCGCAGGGAAGCGGGCAGCAGTACCAGGATGTCGTCGCCGCGCTTCATCACCAGGAAGTTGGTCAGCATGCGGCCCTTGGGCGAAAGCAGGGCGGCGAACACGGCGGCGCTTTCGCGCAGGTTGCGCAGATCGTTGCTTATCAGGGCATGCAGGAAGGTTTGCGCTTCCTCGCCGGACAAGGCGATCAGGCCGTAGTGGGACAGGTCGGCGAGGACGGCGCCGTCGCGCGCGGCGAGCAGCTCGTCGGCGGGGGCGCCAAAGTTGGCGACAACCTCACCGTCCAATGTGGCGCCCTGGGCGGCCAGAAAATCGGTCCAGACAGTCATGCTTGTTACCTCGATGTGATGGCCTTGAACGGGTGCCATATGCGGCCGGAATGCGTTGTGACAAGTGCGCTTCGGTCTGCTCGAACAAAAGCCGGAGAGGTCGCCCTCTCCGGCTTTTGTTCAAGCGGGCCATGACTCAGAAAAACGCCGTTTCCGCTTCCACCGGCAGTTGCAGCCCGGTGACGCGGGCTTTTTGCAGGACTTCCCAGTAGTAGCGATAGGTGGCGCGGTCGTGCAGTTCGCCGGCATGTTGGATCGGCCCCCAATCGGCCTGTTGCGCGGCGAGCAGGATGGCGGCGGCGGTCGCCACTTCGCTGTGATCCGGCTTCATGGCGTCGACGATGGGCTGAATCTGCGTCGGGTAGATGCTCCACTGCCGCAAAAAACCGAATTCCATGCGCGCGCGGCGGGCGTCGGCGTAGGCGGCGTAGGGGTTCTTCAGGTCGAGGGTGACGTTGTGGGCGGGGATGACGCCATTGGCCAAAGCGGCCGCGACCACTTCGGCCTTGGCGCGGGCGATCAGGCGGTGCTCGAACTGGCCGGGGCTCTTCATGCAACTGGCGGGGATGGCGCCGTGGTGGCCGGAGACGAAGTCCATGAGGCCGAAATCGAGCACCTGCAACCAGGGCAGTTGCGCGATGCGGTGGATGTCGCGTAGCGCGCCGTGGGTTTCGATCAGGATGTGGATGGGGATTTCCCGGTCGATGCCGGCGCGCGCGGCGACTTCCTGGATGGTGGCGATCATTTCCGCAGCCTGCTCATGGGCCGTGCACTTCGGAATCGTCAGGTAGGCCAGTTTCTCGCCGGCACCGGGCACCAGGATGTCGACATCGGCGCGCCAGTGCGGGTGGCTGTAATCGTGGATACGGGCGCCGGCCAGGCGGTGATGATTGGCATCGGAATTGAGCCTGCGCGCGATCATTTCCGCGTGTTCCCGCTCCCGCCCGGCGGGGGCGCCGTCTTCGCAGTCGCAGGTGATGTTGAACACCGGGCCGAGTTTTTCCATCAGCGCCAGCGCCTTGTCGATCAGCTTCTCGCTGCCGGCGAAGTGCTCGCAGGCGGGGATGGCGGGGAAGGGCTTTTCACCGGCGAACAGGGCGTCGTTGGGATGGGTGGGGTGGCTCATGGGGTCTCCTGGGGGGGCCGCTGCGCGGTTGGTTGCGGGCTTGGGAAGCGTGGCGAAATCCCCCCCCGCCCCCCTTTGAAAAAGGGGGGAGCAAAACCGGCTACGCTGATCCCGGCGTCGGGCGAGCTCTGGAACCCCCCTTTCCGATAGGGGGGCAGGGGGGATTTGTTCGTGTTCCTTCTCATCGCGGCATCAGTACGGTGTAATCGAGGTCGAGCACGACGTTGGGGTGGTATTTGCCTTCGACCTTGGCCTCGGCCAGTTCGCCGGCGGTGAGGTTCTTCAGGCCGATCATGCGCAGGCGCAGGGCGCCGAGGTCGGCGTGGCCGGGGAGTTCCCACTTTTCCAGGACTTCGTGGCGGCAATACAGGGTGTCGCCGGCGAAAGTCGGGTTGGCGTGGCTGCCGGCGTTGAGGGCGGCGATCAGGAGGGCGTTTTCCAGGCCTTCGTAACTCAGCGCCCGGCACACCGAGATGACATGGCCACCGTAGACCAGGCGGCGGCCGAACGGCGTGTCGCGCATCAAATGCGCGTCGAAGTGCAGGCGCGCGGGGTTCTGGTAGAGGCGAGTGGCGAAGGTGTGGTCGGCTTCCTCCAGGGTCATGCCGGCGGGATGGTCGATGCGCTCGCCGGGCTGGTAGTCGTCCCACAGGCGCGCGCCGCCGGTCAGGCTGGACTCGAACTGGCGGGTATCGAGGAACTCCGGCACGACCAGACGGGCGGGTGTCACGCAGGCCGGGGTTTCCGGGATGACCGGGGTGGGCGCGGCGCGGCTCTGGTCGCGCTTTTTCACCATCACCCAGCGTATCCAGGTAAGGACTTCGCGGTCGTTCTGGTTCACCGCCGTGGAGCGCACCCAGACGATGCCGGCCTCGCCATCACGGTTTTCCTTGCGGCCGATGACCACCGATTCCGCCGCCAGGGTGTCGCCGACGTAGACCGGGGCGAGGAAGCGCACATCGGCATAACCGAGGTTGGCGACGGCGTTGAGCGAGATGTCCGCCACGGTCTTGCCGAAGGCGAGGTGGAAGGCGAGCAGGTCGTCGAGCGGCCGTTTCGGGTAGCCCAGGGCATGCGCCACCAGGCCGGAGGAGCCGAGCAGGTGGCGCGAGCCGGTGAGCGCCAGATAGAGGGCGATTTCACCCTCGCCGACGCTGCGCGGGGTGGCGTGCAGGAAACTCTGGCCAAGCTCGAAGTCTTCGAAGAAGTTGCCGTTCATGGTTGAGCCTCCGTTGCCAATGCCTCGATCATGTCGTGAATCATCAGGGTGCGGCGCGCGGCTTCGACGTGCAGGGTTTCCACCAGCCGGCCATCCACCACGGTGACACCATAACCTTCGGCGTTGGCCACGTCCCAGGCGGCGATGATCTTGCGCGCGCGTTCGATGCTGGCCGGGCGTGGGGTGAAGGCGTCGTTGGCATAGGCGATCTGATCCGGGTGGATGATGCTTTTGCCGTCGAAACCGAGATCGCGGCTCATCCGGCAGGCGTATTCGAAATCGGTCATGTCCTGCATGTCCAGATGCACGCCATCGACGATGGCCAGGCCATGCGCGCGCGCCGCCAGCAGGCAATGCGAGAGGCTGTAGAGCATCGGCAGGCGCTCGGTGGTGATGCGCGCGTGCAGTTCGTTGGTGAGGTCGGAAGTGCCCATGACCAGGCAGCGGATGCGCGGCGAGGCTCCGGCCATTTCCTCGGCGCGCAGCACGGCGAGCGGGGTTTCGATCATCACCATGATCGGCAGATGGGCGCCGCCGGCCTCGTCCAGCGTGCGCAGGGCGTCGAGCACCTCCTGCCGGCTTTCCAGGCGCGGGAACAGGATGGCATCGGGCGACAGCGGCGCGATGGCGGTGAGATCGTCCAGCCCCCAGGGGGAGTCATGGCGGTTGACCCGCACCACCACTTCGCGCTTGCCGTAGCCGCCCTCTTGCAGCGCGGCGGCGGCATTGCGCCGGGCTTCCAGCTTGCGCGCCACCAGCACGGATTCCTCCAGGTCGAAGATCAGGGTATCGACCGGCAGTTCGCGTCCCTTGGCGAGGAAACGCGGCACGCAGGCGGGGACGTAAAGCATGGAGCGGCGCGGGCGGTAATGGTGCGCCGGCTTCCAGCCGGCAGCAGTTGTCGAATCACTCATGCGAGCCTCGCGGAAAACTGCCGGCTGGGAGCCGGCGCTACATGGGCATTCATGCCGAATTGGCCGGTGTGATCCTGGGTAAATCCCCCCCAGCCCCCCTTTGAGAAAGGGGGGAGCCTATCCATGGGCGACGGACACCCCCCTTTCCTAAAGGGGGGCAGGGGGGATTTTTGCAAGCTCATGCCGACCTCGCCGTGGCCAGTGTCGGCGCCAGTTGCTTGCGGATGATCTTGCCGTTCTTGGTGCGCGGGAAATCGGTGGCGAGATAGATGATCTTGGGCGCCTTGTAGCCGGCCAGGTGTTGACGGCCGAAGGCGAGCAATTCGTCAGGGCTGGCCTCGGCGCCGGGGTGGAGGGTGACGTAGGCGACCACCAGCACTTTGTCGCCGCTCAATTCCTCGCCACTCGCGGCGCAGTCGGCCACGGCCGGATGGGTCTTCATCACCCGCTCGATCTCGTGCGGCGACACCCGGTAGCCGAAGGAGTTGATGATGTCGTCGCGCCGCCCGAGAAACCAGATGTAGCCGTCTTCATCGAAGCGCGCGTAGTCGCCGGTGAGGAACCATTCACCCTTGAATGCCTTGCCGGTCTCGCCTGGCAGATTCCAGTAGCGCATGAACAGGCCGGGATCTTCGGCCGGCAGGCAGATCATGCCTTCCTCGCCGGGTGCGACTTCTTTCAGGGTTTCCGGGTCGAGCAGGCGGACATCATGGCCCGGCTGCGGGAAGCCGGCGGAACCGGGGCGGATCGGGCGGAACTTGTTTTCCGAGAGGTAATACGACACCTCCGACATGCCCACCGCCTCGTAGATTTCGACCCCGAAGCGCTCGCGCCAGAGACCGAGCATTTCATCGGACAAGTGTTCGCCGGCGCTCATGCAGTGGCGCAAGGTGGGCACGTCGGCGCCGGTGTAAGCCGTCTTCTGGAGGATCTGCCGGTAGATGGTGGGCACGCCGATGAAGATGCTGGCGCTGTGCTTGGCGATCAGGCGTATCCAGCCGGCCGCGTCGTTCTTGCCTTCATGCACGATCACCGTCTTGCCGAGGTAGAGCGGGTCCATCAGCGCGGAACCGAGCACATAGGTCCAGTTGAACTTGCCGGAGTGGACGATGCGGTCACCCGCTTCAGCAAAGTCGAACCAGTAATTCGCCGCTGGCTCGCGCCCGATCATCGCCCGGTGCGCGTGCAACACTCCCTTGGGGTAGCCGGTGGTGCCGGAGGTGTAGACCAGATAGGCGGGGTCGTGCGATTTGGTCGGGTGCGGCGGCGCGCAGAGCGTGATCTCGGCCAGGGCGGCGTCGAGATCGAGGCCCTGGATAGCGCCCTCTCCCGCAGGCGGGAGAGGGTTGGGGTGAGGGGAATGGTCAGGGTGGACCGGCATGGATACCCCCTCACCCCCGGCCCCTCTCCCGCCTGCGGGAGAGGGGAGATTGCCCGACAGCAGCACCAGACGCAGGCTTTCCAGCCCCGCCAGCTTGTCGCGCAGCGTTGCCCACATGGCCTGGTCGGTGACCAGCACCGAGGCACCGGAATCCCGCGCCAGATACACCACTTCTTCCGCCGTCAGCAGCGTGGACGTGGGCACCGAGATGGCGCCGCGCTTCATCGCGCCGAGGAAGGCGGTGGGGTAGTCGAGACAGTTGGGCAGGCGGATCAACACCCGTTCGCCCGCTTCCACCCCGAGGTTGCGCAACAGTTGCGCGAAACGGCTGCTGCGTTCCGCCAGTTCCTTGTAGGTAGCCTGGCTGACGCCGAGTTCGTCATCCTCGACGATCATCGCCAGGCGGTCTTCGCTGGCCGTGCCCAGATGGGCATCGGTACAGGCGACGCCGATATTGAAATGCTCGGGCAAGTCCCAGGTCCAGGCGGGGAAGGGCGGAAAGGGCATCAGGTGCTCCTGTGTTGTAGGTTGGGCAAAGCGCAGCGTGCCCAACAGATAACCGTTGCATGTTGGGCACGCTGCGCTTTGCCCAACCTACGATGTGCTCCGCCGATCACAGAATCACCCCATAAGGCCAGTTCTCTCTGACCACTTGCGGCGGCAGCATGGCCAGCACTTGCAGCGCGAAATCGGTGTCGTCGTCGGTAAGCGCCCGCAGGGAATGCGCGCGCAGCAGCACTTGCAAGGCCTTGCCGAACATAGGCGGGTCGAGCATTTCGCCTTCGAACTTGATCGCGCCGCCAAGCAGCGCATCGGCCTCCACGGCGGCTTGCAGGACGCGGATGTTGCGCGCCACTTCGGTCGGCGAGGGGGTGTAAGCCACCTTGCACAGGTGGATGTGGCTGGGGTGGATGACCTGTTTTCCGGTCAGGCCCATCGCCGCTTCTTCGCAGGCGTGGCGATAGACCACGCGCGATTCGTCGTCGCCATGCAGGTCCAGCCAGCGGCGGATGTCGTGCGGTTCCAGGAAGGTCTCCGGCATACCGGCCTGGCCGATCAGCACTTCGACGCCGCCGATCACACCGACCCCGGCGATGCGCGCCTCGAACAGGATCTGGTGCAGGAAGTAGGCCAGTTCCTGGGTCCAGCCTTGCGGCGTGATGTGGATGCCCATGGCCTTGGAGAAGTCGTGGATGCCGAACACCACATGCCTGACCGTGGAGTAGGCCATGATCTCCGGCGCGATCTTGAGCGACTTCGGATGCTCGATGATGGGCTGGATGGTGATGCGCGGATTCAGCCCCGCCAGACAGGCGGAGAGGTCACGGATTTCCGCCGCGCCGTAGGCCTCGCCGGCCTTGGCCAGCATCACCACGTCGATGTGATCGGCGAGGTCGCGCACCATCGCCATGTCTTTCTCGTATTCCTCGGTGCGGAAAGGATTGATCCGCACCGCCACCGCCAGATCATCGCGTTGCAGGCCGGGCAGCTCCTGGCGCAGCAGATCGCGCGACAGCGCTTTCTGGCGGCAGCCATCTTCCAGATCGAACAACAGGGTTTGCGCGTGGCAGTGGCGTGCGTGTTTCTGAAAGCGCTGCGCGGCGGCCTCCAGGTCTTCATACAGCCCCAGCGCCGGCGCATATTTCACCGGCGGGTAATAGAGCTGGATGCCGGGCCAGTAATCACCAAAACTCGCACCCAACACACGGCTGGCTAGCGCCATTGTCGATCTCCTCGTCTCAGAACAAATCCGGTCTCTCGCCGGTGTTGCGCCGAACCCTATTCCTATAGCGCCTGATGCACTGCACAATTATTTCAAGTCTAAATATTGAAAAACCCAATGAATCAGTCAGCTTCTCTACTGGCCCGTGCCCAGCCATACTTGCGGTCAGCCAAGGAGACCGCCATGCCCGCCATCCGCCAGGAAGACCTGATCCAGAGCATCGCCGACGCGCTGCAATTCATTTCCATCTATCACCCACTGGATTTCGTCCAGGCGGTGAAAGCCGCCTATGACCGCGAGGAATCGCCGGCCGCGAAGGGCGCGCTGGCGCAGATTCTCATCAACTCGCGCCTGTGCGCGGAGGGACGGCGGCCGATCTGCCAGGACACCGGCATGGTGGTGGCCTTCCTCAAGGTTGGGATGGGCGTGCGTTGGGAAGGCAACATGAGCCTGGCCGACATGGTCAACGAAGGCGTGCGCCGCGCCTACATGAATCCGGACAACCCGCTGCGCGCCTCGGTGCTGGCCGACCCGGCCGGCGCCCGCAAGAACACCAAGGACAACACCCCGGCGGTGATCCACACCGAACTGGTGCCCGGCGACACCCTGGAAATCACGGTGGCGGCAAAAGGCGGCGGCTCCGAGAACAAGGCCCATTTCACGGTGTTGAACCCGTCCGATTCCATCGTCGACTGGGTCCTGGAAACCCTGCCGACCATGGGCGCCGGCTGGTGCCCGCCGGGCATCCTCGGCATCGGCATCGGCGGCACGCCGGAGAAGGCGCTGCTGCTGGCGAAAGAGTCGCTGATGGCGCCGATCGACATCCAGGAACTGCGCGCGCGCGGACCGCGCAACCGGATCGAGGAACTGCGGCTGGAACTGATGGACAAGGTCAATGCGCTAGGCATCGGCGCGCAGGGCCTGGGCGGCCTGACCACGGTGCTCGACGTAAAAATACTGGATTACCCGACACACGCGGCCAGCCTGCCGGTGGGTCTGATCCCCAACTGCGCGGCCACCCGCCACATCCACTTCACCCTGGATGGCTCCGGCCCGGTCAGCTTCACGCCGCCGCCCCTGTCGGAATGGCCGGCGGTGGCCTGGGACGGCCCCGCCTCGGCGCGGCGGGTGAACCTGGATACGCTGTCCAAGGCCGACACCGCCACCTGGAAAGCCGGGGAACAGCTGTTGCTATCCGGTCGCCTGCTCACCGGGCGCGACGCCGCGCACAAGAAATTGGCGGAACTGGTGAAGGCCGGGCAGCCGCTGCCGGTGGATTTCAACAACCGCTTCATCTATTACGTCGGCCCGGTGGACGCGGTGCGCGACGAGGTGGTCGGCCCCGCCGGCCCGACCACGGCGACGCGCATGGACAAGTTCACCGACCTGATGCTGGGCGAACAGGTCGGCCTGATCGGCATGGTCGGCAAGTCGGAGCGCGGGCCGGAGGCGATCGCCTCGATCAAGGCGCATGGCGGCGTCTACTGCATCGCGGTAGGCGGCGCCGCCTACCTGGTATCAAAGGCGATCAAATCGGCGCGGGTGCTGGCCTTCCCGGAACTGGGCATGGAGGCGGTGTACGAGTTCATCGTCGAGGACATGCCGGTAACCGTGGCGGTGGACAGCCGCGGCGAGTCGGTGCATGAAAGCGGCCCGCGCGAATGGCGGATGAAGATCGGCAAGATTCCACTGGCCGGTCACTGAGCCTGGTCTGGATGGGGGGGGGTCAGCCTGCTGAGCAGAAGCGTAGGTTGGGCAAAGCGCAGCGGGCCCAACAACCCGGCGCCATGTTGGGCACGCGGCGCTTTGCCCAACCTACGTCTACTCACCCAGCGGGTGACACCTTCCCGAAATACCCACAACCGCCGGACATTCAGACCATTTTCATCCCGGCAACGGCTGTTTCCAGGATGAACGGGGTGTTCAGCCTGCTGAGCAGCGGGGTGGCAAGTGAGGCGACGGGTTGTTGGGCACGCTGCGCTTTGCCCCCGCAAGGGGGACGCCGGATTCGTAAGCCGCTAAAGCGGACAACGACTCCGCTGCCCAACCTACGTCTACTCACCCAGCGGGTGACACCTTCCCGAAATACCCACAACCGCCGGACATTCAGACCCTTTTCATCCCGGCAACGGCTGTTTCCAGGATGAACGGGGTGTTCAGCCTGCTGAGCAGCGGGGTGGC
>JAUXXW010000027.1 GCA_030684775.1 Pseudomonadota bacterium | reverse complement strand
CTACGCACAAGGTCGATGTTTCCATCGCCTTCAGGTTGGGACGGCCTCCAGCAAGCGTTACAGACCGCTCGTTCAGTCTGGTTCCCTTTCGTTTTAAACATACAAGGTTGGGCAAAGCGCAGCGTGCCCAACGAACCGCCGCCATGTTGGGCACGCTGCGCTTTGCCCAACCTACGGGTTTAGGGATTTCATCGTCAGCGGCAGGCCGGCGGCGATAAAGGTAACGGTGTCGGCGAGGCGGGCGATGTCCTGGTTCAGCCAGCCGGCCTCGTCCACGAAGCGGCGGCTGAGTTCACCCAGCGGAATCACGCCGAGGCCGATTTCGTTGGAGACCAGCAGGATGTCGCCGGACAGCGTCGGCAAAGCGGTGAGTAGCGCCGCGCGTTCCTGGGCGAATACGATTTCACCCGCTTCCAGCAGGTTCATCAGCCACAACGTCAGGCAATCCACCAGCACGCATTGCCCGGCAGCCTGCCGCAAGGCCTCGGCGAGATGCAGCGGCTCCTCGACGGTGCGCCAGTGAGCGGCTCTTTCTGCCTGGTGGCGGGCGATGCGCGCCGCCATCTCGGCATCGCGTGCCTGGCCGGTGGCAATGACTGTTACGTCCAGGCCGCTGGCTTCGGCCAGGTTCTGCGCATGGCGGCTTTTTCCCGAACGGGCGCCGCCGAGAATCAAAGTGAGCATGGGCGGCTCCGCTGTAGCGCCGAATGTAGCGCCGGCATCCTTGCCGGCGTCTTTACCCAGCCAAGGCGGGCCGGCAAGGATGCCGGCGCTACACGCCTCATTTCGCCGGCAGCGGCGCGAGCAGGGCGCGGAGGTCTTCCTCGCCGAATTTGCTCATGGCCGCCGCGTCCTCGGACAACACGCCTTCCGCCAGGGCGGCTTTCTTTTCCTGGAGGGCGACGATGCGCTCCTCGATGCTGCCCGCCGCCACCAGTTTGTAGACGAATACCTTGTTCTTCTGGCCGATGCGGTGGGCGCGGTCGGTGGCCTGGTTTTCCGCCGCCGGGTTCCACCAGGGGTCGAAGTGGATGACGGTATCCGCCGTGGTGAGGTTGAGGCCGACGCCGCCGGCCTTCAGGCTGATGAGGAACACCGGCACGCCGCCGTCCTGGAAGCGGCCGATGACTTCCTCGCGGTTGGTCGTGTCGCCGGTGAGGCTGACGTGGGCGATGCCGGCCCGGTCCAGTTCCTCGGCGATGAGGGCGAGCATGGAGGTGAACTGGGAGAACACCAGCACCCGCCGCCCTTCCTCCACCAGTTCCGGCAGCATGTCCATCAACAGCTCCAGCTTGGCGCGCTCCTTGACCTTGGCCGCCGCCTGGATGGTTTTCAGCAGGCGCGGGTCGCAACAGACCTGACGGAGTTTGAGCAGGGCGTCGAGGATGACGATCTGGCTGCGGTTGAAGCCCTTGCTGGCGATTTCTTCCTTCACCCTGGCGTCCATCGCCGCCCGCACCGTCTCGTACAGGTCGCGTTGGCCGCCTTCGAGTTCGACGCTGCGCACGATGAGGGTTTTCGCCGGCAGTTCTTTCGCCACGTCTTCTTTCTTGCGCCGCAGGATGAAGGGGGCGATGCGGCGCGCCAGCAGGTCGCGGCGCAACTGGTCGCCGCGTTTTTCGATGGGGGTGCGCCAGGTGCTGGTGAACTGTTTGCCGTCGCCGAGAAAGCCGGGCAGGAGGAAATCGAACTGCGCCCACAGTTCGCCCAGGTGGTTTTCCAGCGGCGTGCCGGTGAGGCAGAGGCGGTGCCGCGCCTGGAGCCGGCGCACCACGCCGGCGGCGCGGGCGCGGGCGTTTTTCACCGTTTGTGCCTCGTCCAGGATCAGGAAACTGTAGCCGTGCCGCGCCAGTTCTTCCTCGTCGCGCCAGAGCAGGGGGTAGGTGGTGAGGCAGACATCGTGTTGCGGAATCAGCGGAAAGGCCTCCGCGCGCGCCGGGCCGTGCAGGCTCAGCACGCGCAGGTCGGGGGCGCAATGTTCGGCCTCGCGCTTCCAGTTGAAGATCAGCGAGGTGGGCAGCACCACCAGAGCCGGCTGGTCGAGGCGGCCGGCCCGCTTTTCGGCCAGCAGGTGGGCCAGGGTCTGCGCGGTCTTGCCCAGGCCCATGTCGTCGGCCAGGATGCCGGCCAGATTCTGTTCGCGCAGAAATTGCAGCCAGGCCAGGCCTTCCCGTTGGTAGGGGCGCAGGTCGAGCTTGAAGCCTTCCGGCACCGCCACGGTTTTGATGCCTTGCGCCTGCTTCAGGCGCCGCGCCATTTGGAAAATCTCGTCCTCGCCCTTGAATTGCCAACGGGTTTTGTCGGCGAGGAAATCCAGGCGCGGCGCGTCGAGGGCGGAAACTCGAAGTTCCCCGTCAGCCGGCAGCGCATCGAACAGGTCGATGAGGGTGCCGGCCAGCGGCTTGATCCGCTCCGCCATCACCCGCACCCGCTCGCCCGTCGGAGTGTGCAGGATCACCGCCTCGTCATTCGTGATGCGCTTCAATTTCGCCGCGTCCAGCCAGCGCGGCTCGCGCTGGAACAGATTGGACAACAGCGGCGCCAGGGACAGGCGCTGGCCTTCGACCAGGATGCCCAGGTCCAGCTTGAACCAGCCGTTGCCTTCCTCTTCCAGTTCCGCGTCCCAGCTTTCCGCTTCCAGGACGTGGTGGCGGAAATCGCGCGGATATTCCAGCGCCCAGCCGGCGGCGATCAGGCGCGGGGCGAGATCGGTAAAGAAACGCTCCCAGGCGGCCTCGCTCTCCAGGCCCAGCTTGCCGGCTACCGGCGTGCCGGAATACACGAATGCCCGGCTCGGCAGCGGGGCGAAGCCGAGGGCGCGCAACTCCTCCTGGCGCGCCGCTTCCGCCCCCAGATCGCGCATGATGCGGGCGGTTCGGCCATCGGCCAGGGTGACGTAGTGTTGCTGGTCGCCCGGCATGGTTTCCACCTGTTTCTCCACTTCGCCCTTGCCGTAGCGGAAGGCGACGCCGGCGTAATCGTAGGGGCGGGGCCGATAGTCAGGGTGCGGGGGATAGCCGCGATGCGCGTTCCAGGCGGTGAACATGCCGCTGGCCAGTTTCAGCACCGGCAGCGGCGGCCCTTCGATGACGTCGAGGGCGGCGTCTTCCGAGGGCCGGGGCAGATCGGGCGCGATTTCGGCCAGCAGTTCCGCCACCACCGGCAGATCGGCGCGGGCCAGGGCGGGCAGCTTCAGCAGCCGGCGCAACAGCGCCGCGTGGGTGCCGCAATCCAGCGGCCCGGCTTCCCCGCCGGCGCTGTCCAGATACCAGAGCGGCTCGGTGGGCAGCAGATGCGCGGCAGCGGGGTCGGCCTGCAACAAGGCCTGCGTATTTCCCTGGGCATCAAGATGCCACGCCAACCGGGCGCGGCGCACTTCGCCCGGCCGCAAGGGCAGGCAATGCCAATCCGAGGGTGAGTAATTGCGTCCCTGGCTAGCCACGACCCAGGCGCGCCCGCAGGCTGCCACGGCCGCCAGCACCCCCGTCGCATCGGCGCCGACCAGCGGCAGGTCATCCCAGTAGCGCTGATTGCCGACCAGGCGGCGCACCTGACGCAGGATGTCCAGATCGTCGTTATCCACAAACTGCGGCGGGTCGAGCAAGGCGCGGTCGACGTTGTTCCAGAGCTTGCCGACGGGCATGCCCGCGTTGATGCGCCCCTTGAACAGCACCAGTTGCGTATCGCCCCCCGGTGCGGCGGGCAGGATCAGGTAATGCAGGGCCTCTTTCGCGTGATTGGGTTTGCTGGTTTTTTTTCGGGCAACGGCGCCGGCGGGGTGCAGCGCCGCCTGGGTTGCCTCGGCCCAGGCGAGAATCGCCTTGCTCGGCCGTGCTGGCGCCGTGTCGGGCCGTCTTATTTCACCGCGCCGGGACAGCGCCGCCACCAGCACCGCCACGCAATGCTTGCAGAACCGCCCCACCGGGCAGGTGCAATTGGCGTCGATCTGGGCGATGCCATTCGCCTGGAAGAACGCGATATGCACCTGATAGGGCAGGCGCATCGTGCCATGTATTCGGGCGGTGATTTCCGCTTCGTGGATGGCGAGATCGCGCACCGCATGGCCATAGGTATGCGCCTTGCGAATGGTGTGGGGGTCGAACCAGCGGGCGATGTCCGGCGGGCCGTAGCTTTGCGTGGGGGAATTCATGACAGAAATTGAAGCAGGGTCGGTGTGTCCAGATGATATTCGACCGCGTCGGCCAGGCGGTCGATGGCGGCTTCGCGCAGGGCATGGATGTCCGGGGCGGGCGAGTCGGTGAGGCCGGCCCAGGCCAGCAGCGCGGCGGCGGCGGCGGGGGTGTCGAACAAGCCATGCAGGTAAGTGCCGGCGACCTGGCCATCGTCGGCGAGCGCGCCGTCCGGGCGGCCGTCCAGCCAGGCGAGCGGCCGTTGCAACGCCACGCAGCTACTGACGCCAGCATGGATTTCATACCCGGACACGCCGGCATCCCCCAGCACCAGGCGCCCGGCCACATTGCGCAACTGCTTCTCCGCCGCCAGCGTGGTCTCCATCTCCAGCCAGCCGAGGCCGGTACTGGAGCCGGGCGCGCCTTCGATGCCGAGTGGATCGTGAATCGCCCGCCCCAGCATCTGAAAACCGCCGCAGATTCCCAGCAGCTTGCCGCCGTAGCGCAGATGCTTTTGCAGGTGATCGGCCCAGCCGCGCTCGCGCAGGAAGTCGAGATCGGCGCGCACCGATTTCGAGCCGGGCAGGATGATCAAGTCGGCGGCCGGTGGCGTCTCGTCGATGCCGATGAAGCGGAAATCCACGCCCGGATGCAGGCGCAGGGCGTCGAAATCGGTGTGGTTTGAGATGCGCGGGAGGACGGGGACGACCACGCGGAGAAGCGTGTCGCAGGTAGGGCGGAAAAGCGCAGCGCCTTCCGCCGAATGCGCCGCCGGCAACGCGTCCTCCGCCTCCAGATGCAGCCCATGCAGATACGGCAATACCCCCAGCACCGGCTTGCCGGTTTCCCGTTCCAGCCAGTCCAGCCCGCTTTGCAGCAAGGCGATGTCGCCGCGAAAGCGGTTGATGACGAAACCCTTGATTCGCGCCCGCTCCGTTTCCGACAACAGCGCCAGGGTGCCGACGATGTGGGCGAAGACGCCGCCCCGGTCGATGTCGGCGATCAGGATCACCGGGCAATCCACCGCTTCGGCGAAACCCATATTGGCGATGTCGCCCTCGCGCAGATTGATTTCCGCCGGGCTGCCGGCGCCCTCGACGACGATGGCGTCGTACTGGCGCGCGAGGCGGGTGTAGGAATCCAGCACCGCCGCCATCGCCACCCGCTTGTAGTCGTGGTAGGCCTGGGCCTCCATATTGCTCAGCGCCCTGCCTTGCAGGATGACCTGGCAGCCGGTATCGGAATTGGGCTTCAACAACACCGGATTCATGTCGCTGTGCGGCGCCAGGCCGCACGCTTGCGCCTGCACCGCCTGGGCGCGGCCGATCTCGCCGCCCGCTTCCGTCACCGCGCTGTTCAGCGCCATGTTCTGCGGCTTGAACGGCGCCACCCGCACGCCACGACGTTTCAGCCAGCGGCCAAGAGCCGTCACCAGCGCGCTCTTGCCCGCGTCGGAGGTGCAGCCCTGGACCATCAAGGTGCGCACGGTCATGCCGGCGGACTGACCCAGTTTTCCACCCGCAACCCTGGGTAATCCATGAAATCGGTTTCGTTGTTGGTAATCAGCGTGGCGCCCAGGCTGACGGCGTGGGCCGCAATGAGGCGGTCGAGGGCATCGCGGCGGCGGTCGCGGACGGCGGCGCGCATGCGGCCAAAGCTCTCGGCGGCGGCTTCATCGAAGTGCTGTATCGGAATACGTTTAATCAGCAGGTTGAGCGCGCTTTCGTTCTGGAATCGCGTGTCCGTGACCATTTCCAGGCCGGCGCGTAGTTCCGCGTAGGTCACGATCGACATGATGGCCTCGTCCTGTCCGAGTTGGGTCAGGCGTGCAAGCACCTCGGGTGGATGGGCCTTCATGACGTAGATGCAGATGTTGGTATCCAGCATGTAGGGCATCGCGGTCATTCCTGGCCATTGTCCGGTGAACCTTTGCCGAAATTGCCCCAATCGCGTTCTTTCTGCTCGTGAAATTCGCGGCCTTCAGGCATGAAATCCGGTGTGAACATGGCGAATATTTCGGCCAGATCCGCCAGCGTCTCTTTCTTCACCGGCCGCACCACCAGGGTGTTGCCTACTTGTTCGATCTCGATTTCCTGGCCTGCCTCGACGATGGCCAGTTCCTTGGGGATGCGCACGGCCAGCGAATTGCCGCTCTTGAATACACGGGTCAACATGACGGTCTCCGGGGGGGGTATATACGGGATATACATGGTCGAAATGGCGGCGGTCAAGGTGTAAGTCGTGCCGGCGCGGCATCCGGCCCATCGCTTCCTTCATGAGGGGATGGCAAGGGTTGGAATTATCTGTAAACATCCGACTACAAGCATCCACGAAAGAGGCCGCCATGACCCAGACCGTTTCCATTCGACTCGATGACAACGTCATCACCAAGCTGGATGCGCTGACCCGAACCACCGAGCGTTCCCGCGCCTGGCTCATGGCCCAGGCCGTGACGGCGTATGTCGAGCATGAGTCCTGGCAGATCGAAGCCATCGAGCGCAGCCTCGCCGCGTTGCGCCGAGGCGAGGCGAAGTTCGTGGAGGGGGAGGCGGTGGAACACTGGCTGGCGAGTTGGGGGGGGGACGCCGAGGCCGGAGCGCCGGAATGCGAATAAGGTGGCATGAAGACGCGGTGCGTGACCTGTCCGCCCTGCGCGCTTACATCGCCCGCGACAATCCCGCCGCCGCCGGGCGGGTTGCGGCGGCCATCCTGGAACGGGCACGGCTGTTGCGGGAACACCCCCTGTTGGGCCGGGCCGGGCGCATTCATTCCACGCGCGAACTGGTTGTGAGTGGGACGCCGTACACGCTGGTCTATCTGCCCGAGGCCGACCGTTTGACCATCCTGCGGGTGTTTCACCAAGCGCGGCAGTGGTAGTCATGCCATCACCTCGCGCATTGCCGCGCCCAGCCGATTCCAGCCCGCTTCACCGCCCGGCAGGCCGAAACGCAGGCTGGGCAGCGGAGCCGTTGGCGGCTCTGCCGCCTTACGGAACCGGCGTGCCCCTTGCGGGTACGGTGCGCCGGGGTGGGCCTCGAACAGGCGAGTGAGGATGCCGCGCCGCGCCAGGGCGGCGTGAATCTCGCCGGCGCGCGGGGTTCCCGTCGCCGGGCCGTCCACTTCCAGCCATTGAAACAAGGCGCAGCCGCCGCCGGGGGGCAGGCCGTGGTGAGTGAGAAGGTCGGCAAGCCGCCGCCCGGCCGCGATCAGCTTCGGCCGGGCGGCGGCTTGCCAAGCGGCATCGCGCAGCGCCAGGCTGGCGATGTGGCGCGCGGGGCCGTTCAGTGCCCACGGCCCGAGGAGGTCGCGCAGGCGTTCCAGCAAGGCGGCTTCCGCCAGCACGAAGCCGACCCGCGCGCCGGCCAGGCCGAAAAATTTGCCCAGGGAACGCAGCACGATGAGGCCGGGCAGATGGGCGTGCGCGGCCAGGCTGAATTCCGGGGTGCAGTCCATGAAGGCTTCGTCGATCACCAGCCAGCCGCCGCGCGCGGCGAGTTGCGTGTGCCAGGCCAGCAGGGTTTCCTGCGTGTAAGTCTGGCCGGTCGGGTTGTTGGGGTGGATGAGGACGAGGACGTCGAGATCGTTTGGCGGCGGTGCATCACGGCCGATCGGGATCAACGTGTGGCCGGCCTTTGCCCAGGCATGGGCATGTTCCGCGTAGCCCGGTGCCACCACACCCACCCGGCACGGCGGCCTCAGCCGGGGCAATGCCTGGATGGCGGCCTGCGAACCGGCCACGGCGAGCGTGTGGCGCGCGCCGTAATAGGCGCGGGCCGCCTCGCTCAGGCCGTCGTCGTCTTCCGGCAGGCGCGCCCAGGTTGCGGCGGGAATCGCCGGGACCGGCCAGCCGTTCGGGTTGATGCCGGTGGACAGGTCCAGCCAGTCGGCCAGCGGGATGCCGTATTGACTGGACGCCTCGCGCAGTTTTCCGCCGTGTTCAAGCAAGGAGATGCTCCCAGAGGAAATTCAGGATCTGGTTCCAGTCCGGTTTCTGGCTTTTCAGCCCCCACCAGGCCGCCGCGCCGAGGCCAATCACGGCCAGCCACAGCAGCACGCCGTGGCGCACCAGGGCCAGGGCGCGTTCGATGTCCGCCGTGACGGGCGGATCGCCCACTCCCAGCGGCGGTCGTTCGTGCCATTCGTCCTGATAGCGCGCCGGCCCACCCAGGCGAATGCCCAGCGCGCCGGCGCCGGCGGCCATCACCGGGCCGGCATTGGGGCTGTCCCAGGCCGGCGCCTGTTCGCGCCAGCAGTCCAGCGCCTGCCGGGTGCGGCCAAGGATGGCGTAGGTGAGCGCGGTGAGCCGCGCCGGGACGATGCCCAGCATGTCGTCCAGGTTCGCCGCCGCCCAGCCGAATTCCAGGTAGCGCGGGGTCTTGTAGCCCCAGGTGGCATCCAGCGTGTTGGCGAGGCGGTAGAGGACGGCGCCCGGCGCGCCCGCGACGAGAAACCAGAACAAGGCGCCGAAGACCCCGTCGCTGCCGTTCTCCAGCACGCTTTCGCAGGCGGCGGGCGCGATCTCCAGGGTTTCGGCATCGCGACTGACGATGCGCGCGGTGGCCGCCCGCGCCGCCGTTTCATCGCCACGCGCGAGGGCGGCGGCGATGGGGCGGACATGCTCGTGCAGACTCTTGTGGCCAAGGGCGAAATACAAGGCCCAGATAGAAAACCCCGTGGAAAACGCCATGCCCCAGGAGCCCGGCAGTTCCGCCAACTCCGCCGCCAGCCAGGTCGGCGGCAGCACCAGCAAGGCCACGGCCACTATCCCGCGCCAGCGATCCGGCGCATAAAGCCGCCGTTCCAGCCAGGCCGCCAGCCAGCCGAAGCCCGCCAGCGGATGCCGGCGGCGCGGCTCGCCCAGAAGCCAGTCGAGCGCGACGGCGGCGAGCATGAGCGGAAAGATCGGCATCAATAGGGGGTCGGCGTGCCGCCCGCGCCCGCCGGCCAGCGGTTCTCGAAAAGAATGTCCGTCAAAGGCAGGCGCTGGCCCCAGCCGGCATCTTCGAACATCGGGCGCGGGTAGAACGCCGCCACCCGGCCGATGCACAGGATGGCGAGCGGCCGCGCGCCGGGCGGCAGGCCGAGCAGGGCGGCGATCGCCTCCGGCTCGAAGAACGACACCCAGCCCAGGCCGATGCCCTCCGCGCGGGCGGCCAGCCACATGTTCTGGATGGCGCAGCCCAGCGAGGCGATGTCCATCTCCGGCAGGGTGCGGCGGCCAATCAGGTGTTTCTCCCGCCCCGGCATGAGCGTGGCGACCAGCACCTCGGCGCAATCGCGGATGCCCTCGATTTTCACCTTGCGGAACTCATCGTTGCGCGAAGGCAGCGCATTCGCCGTGGCGAGGCGCTCCGCATCGACATGGGAGTGCAGCGACTGGCGCAGCGCCGCATCGGTGATGCGAATGAAGCGCCAGGGCTGCATGAACCCGACCGAAGGCGCGAGGTGTGCCGCTTCCACCAACCGCTCCAGCGCGCCATCGGGCAGCGGGTCGGGGAGGAAATGGCGCATGTCGCGACGCTCGCGGAAAGCGCGCCAGAGGGCGTCGATCTCGCCCTGGTTGTAGGCTTCTGCGGGCATGGGATCAGGCCTTCATGCCCGGCATCAGGGTGCGCGGGCCGTCCCGGTCGGCCTGAAGGCGGGCGCGGCGCGCGCGCTGGTATAAGGCCAGGGCCAGGCCCAGGGTGGCGAGGGTGGCAACAACGGCGATCAACATGGTCAATACTCCTCCAAGGATGAAACAACGAAAACAAGGGGTGCGGCGACCCCTAAAATGCCGCACGCCCTTGACCTGACACTTACCGCGAATTCTTTATGGCCTTCCCATACCCGACCCTGCTCGTGGCGATGGTGTGCTGCATCGCCGCCACCGCCCAGGCCGAAATCGTGATCCGTGACGACACCGGCGCGACGGTGCGCCTGCTCGTAGCCGCCCGGCGCATCGTCAGCCTGGCGCCGCATGCCACGGAACTCCTGTTCGCCGCCGGGGCGGGTGGGCGTCTGGTCGGCGCGGTGGAGTACAGCGACTACCCGGAGGCGGCGAAGCGGGTGCCCAGGGTGGGCGGGTATTCGAACCCCGATCTGGAGCGCATCGTCGCGCTCAAGCCGGATCTGGTGCTGGTCTGGCAGAGCGGCAATGCCGCCGCCACCGTGAGCCGGCTGGAATCCCTGGGCTTGACCGTGTACCAGAGCCAGCCCGACCGGCTGGAGGATATTCCGGCGAGCATCGAGAAACTGGGTCGCCTGGCGGGTAGCGAAACCGAGGCCAGACGGGCGGCGGCGGATTTTCGGCAACGCCTGGCGGTCCTGCGTAAACAGTATTCGCCGCGCCCGCCCGTGCCGATGTTCTATCAGGCCTGGCACCAACCGCTGCTGACCGTGGGCGGCAGCCAGATCATCAGCGATGTGATTCGTCTCTGCGGTGGTGAGAACATCTTCGCCGGCCTCGCCGCCAAGGCGCCTTCGGTCAGCATGGAAGCGGTGCTGGCGGCCGACCCGGAGGCCATCGTCGCCAGCGGCATGGGCCGCGACACGCCCATCGGCCTGGACGACTGGCGGCGCTGGACGCGCATGAAAGCCGTGACACGCGACAATCTGTTCCCGATCTCCGCCGACCTCATGCAGCGCCCCACCCCGCGCCTGCTCGACGGCGCCGAACAGTTGTGCCGGCATCTGGAAACGGCGCGGGGGCGGCGCTGAGGGGGCGTGCGTAGGTTGGGTTAGCGGCCTTATCGCGTAACCCAACAACCCCGCTTGGGTGGCGGCGTGTTGGGTTACGCCGACAAAATGACGTCGGCTAACCCAACCTTGTATGTTTAAAACGAAAGGGAACCAGACTGAACGAGCGGTCTGTAACGCTTGCTGGAGGCCGTCCCAACCTGAAGGCGATGGAAACATCGACCTTGTGCGTAGATTGGCCCCCCGCCCTATTCGCCCAATCCGTGGAGTATCCGAGGCTTCGAGCCTGCGTCTACAAGGAAGGAGGGCGCATACCCAGGGTCGGGGAACCGGTGAGCATGGTAGTCCAACCTGTCCAGGAGAAGAATCATGACCAAGCCGATTCCACTTTCCACGTTTGCAGGCATCGATGTCGGTGCGGAGGAACTGGTCATGGTGTTGCGGAAGGGCGGCGCCGCCGAGGCGGCGACGACCTTCCGCAACACCGCCGCCGGCCGCACCCAGCTGGTTCGCCAACTGGCCCGGATTCCCGGAGCCACGGTGTGTGTCGAAGCCACCGGGGCCTATTCGATGGAGCTTTCCATCGGCCTGGCCGACGCTGGCGTGCGCCTCATGGTGGTCAATCCCCAGGCGTCTCATAACTTCGCCAAGGTCTTGGGCAAGCATTCCAAAACCGACCAGGTGGATGCCCATACTCTGGTCGAATTCGCCGAACGGATGCCCTTCGTTGCCTGGCAGCGTCCGTCCGATGCCCTTCTGGCCCTGCGCGCCTACGCCCGGCGCTTGCGCACCCTGACCGATGAGCGGGCGGCCACCAAGAACCAGTTGCATGCCTCGGACTTCAACGAGCATGCCCCCAAGGCGGTGCTGAAGGACATCCAGCGGGGCATCCTCCAGCTCGATAAACGCATCACTGTCCTGACGCGCGAGGCGCTTGCCTTCATCAAGGAGACCTCGGAGCTGAAGGGGCCTTATGACCTCCTGGTGAGTGTGAAGGGGATTGCCGAAACCAGCGCCATTGCGATTCTTGGCGAGCTCCTGCTGCTCCCCAAGGGATTGCGCGCTCCGCAGTGGGTCAAGTTTGCCGGTCTGGACCCCAAACATTTCCGGTCGGGCACCAGCGTCGAGAAGAAGACGCGCATTTCCAAGGCGGGTAATCGACACTTGAGAGCCGCTCTGTACATGCCGGCGCTTTCGGCCAAAACCCATGACCCCAACGTCAGAGCCTTTGCCGAGCACCTCGCTGCACGCGGCAAAACCCCGATGCAGGTCGTCTGCGCCGTCATGCGAAAACTCCTTCATGCCATCCACGGAATG
>JAUXXW010000127.1 GCA_030684775.1 Pseudomonadota bacterium | reverse complement strand
CCGAACCAATAGAAAGCCTGCGCCGCGCCGCGCTTCATGCTGTCGACGCCATGAGCGGCCAGCAGCGCCAGTGGCGGCAGCAGCGGCAGCAAACCGCCATCGCGTGACCAGGACGGCCCCAGGCTGGCAAGGGCCGCCGCCAGCAGGGCGATCAGGGGCAAATGCAATTCCCGCGCGCGACCGAGACGGCGATGCTCATGCCAAAGCGCGGCCAGCGCCAACGGCCAGATTGGCCAGGCCAGCCAGGGCAGTTCGGAAAACGCGCGCAAGGAAGGCGCGCCGGAAACCAGCCGCTGCCAGCCATGCCAACGCCGCCAGTCCGCGAGTTGTCCGCTGTCATGCAGATAGAGCAGGGCCGCGATGCTCAACACGGCGGCCAGCCCCAGCCCCAGCGCCAAGGCACGGCGATAGGCCGAACGCCGCCAATCCGGCAACAGCAAGGGCAGAAGCAGCAACACCAGGCCGGCGGCGAGATCCGGCAAGCCGCGCAGGCCCAGGAACAACGCGGCGAGAGACAGTCCGATCAGGGCGCCGCCCAGGCGAACCGAGTCACGCCCGCACGCGACCCCCGCCAACAGCGCGGCCCAGGCCGCAAGCAACGCGGTCTCCGGCGCGAGCGCATGCATACGCAGCATCAGGCCGAGACAGCCGATCAAGGCCAAGACCACCGTCGGCCCGAAGCCAGGCCCGAACAGCCGGCGCGCGGCCAAAGCGGTAAACAACAGGGAAGCCAGCGTGAACAGGCCACTCGCCAGGCGAGCGCCATCCTGCAACGTCAACCAGGGGGAACCGAGTCTCGCCGTCAGGGCCGCCGTCCAGGCATGCAGGGGGGCCGGCGCTCGCCAGGCGCGGGCAAGATCGACGGTCGCCTCCAGCGTCGGCGCCAACGCCAGCGCCTCATCCGCCTTCCAGGCATCACGGCCGGTCAGGCCATAGAACGCCCAGAAAGCGGCGAGCAGGATCAGCCAGAACAGCTTGTCAGGCTGCGCGGGATTCATTACAGGGCAATGTCCGAAACAAAAAAGGCAGCCTAAGCTGCCTTCGTCCAACCAGACCGCCTGCGATCACTTCTTGAGGCCGTACTTCTGGCGGAATTTTTCGACCCGGCCAGCCGTGTCCACAATTTTCTGTTTACCGGTATAGAACGGGTGGCAGGAGGAACAGACTTCCACATGCAACGCCTTCTTCATGGTGGAACGGGTGTTGAAAACGTTACCGCAACTGCAAGTCACGGAAATTTCGTTGTATTCGGGATGTACGCCGGCTTTCATGATGAGTACCTGGGCTAGAAACCTGGAAAGCGCGCGATTATCCACAAAAACCCGTTGCCAGGCAAATACTTGCTCAACCGCGCGGCGCGGATGCCGAGACTAATTCGTTTCGGCCAACAGTTGCCCGAGCATCCGCTCCGCCTGGGACACGTAGCCGCCGCCGAACAGATTGAAGTGGTTGAGCACGTGATAAAGGTTGTAGAGATGTTTGCGCACGCGGTAGCCGGAATCGAGCGGCCAGGCCTCCCGATAAGCCGCATGGAACGCCTCCGGATAACCGCCGAACAACTCGGTCATGGCCAGATCCGCTTCGCGGTCGCCGTAATAGGGCGCCGGGTCGAATAGAACCGGCACACCGTCGACATAACCGTGGTTGCCGCCCCAGAGGTCGCCATGCAACAAAGAGGGAATCGGGCTGTAACCGGGGAAAAACGCCTCCAGCCCCTCCAGCAGCCGCTCACCCCGCTGTAGCAGACCGCGCGGCGCATGGTTGAGCCGGGCGAGATCCAACTGGGGCCGCAGGCGCCGCGCGCGAAAAAACTCGACCCAGTCCGACAGCAGGGCGTTGTGCTGTGGGGTGCTACCGATGCGGTTGTCGCGCCACCAGCCAAAGTCGGTCCGACTATGGCGGTGCAACCGCGCGAGTTGCCGGCCGAGGTCGGCGGGCTGCTCCCGTCCGCCAAGATTCAGCCATTCCAGAACCAGAAACGCCGCCTTGCCGCCGCGGCCGCTGGCAATCGGACGCGGTACCCGAATCGCCCCGACGGCTTCGAGTTCACGCAAACCATCGGCCTCGGCCTCGAACATGTCGAGTTTGTCGGCATCGTTCACTTTTGCGAAGTAACGTCGGCCATCGGCGCCGGTCAGGGCGAACCCGCGATTGATGCAACCACCACCCTCGGTTGAATGGCGCTCGCAGACAAACGGCCTGTCCGTCGCCAAATGGATCGCGGCCGCGAGATCGGCGAGCAGGACGGGAGTCACACCATCGTTTTCGGCTCGCGCGAAGCGCCGGCCTGCTCCATGCGCAGCAGATAAGCCTTCCAGTACGCTTCCTGATGGCGCCCCAGGTCATACAGGTAATCCCAGGAATAGATGCCGGAATCATGGCCGTCGGAGAACGTCAGGCAGACCGCATAGTGCCCCACCGGCTCGACATTCCTGATCTCGACATTCTTCTTGCCGACCTGCAACGTCTCCTGGCCTGGGCCATGGCCGCGCACCTCGGCGGAAGGGGAATAGACGCGCAGGTACTCGTGGGAAAAGTCGTAGCGGTCACCGTTGTTGAAGGCCACTTCCATGAGACGCGACTGCTGATGCAGCTTGATCTCGGTGGGGATAGGGGTTTCGGCGGAAAGGCCACCCATGATGCGTCCTTTATATAAGTGATTGGTAATGGAGCCGTAGTGTGCCAGTCGGCATGAGGGGCGACAAGCCCGAGTTTATTTGTCGGGTATTCGCGACCCACTATACATAACACGCGCCAGCCTTGACGCTGGCGGGGCGATACGGTTAAATGCGCGCCTCTTTTAGCCGGGGTTCCCCGGTTGAAGCAGCGGCCAGATAGCTCAGTTGGTAGAGCAGCGGATTGAAAATCCGCGTGTCGACGGTTCGATTCCGCCTCTGGCCACCAACAGAATCAAGAAGATAGGCCGCTTTCCCAAGCGGCCTTTTTCATTTCCGACTGCCGTGTAGCCACCATGTAGCCAGATTCGGGCAATCCGCATCAAGCTGTGCGTGCCGGGTCAGTCGGCGATGCGATTGGTTACGCTGTAACCGCTTCGCCCACATAGGCGCGGTGCTGGTCGGCATCCATGCCAGCGGTGACTCGCTTCTGTTCTTCCAGGATCAATCGTTCGAGCAGGGCGGCTTGGGTGGCGCCTTGGTGGCGTGCCAGGCGCTCAAGGGCTCGCTTCGCGTGCAGGCTGATAACGGCCTGTAGCCGCTCGCCGTCGCCTTCCGTGATTGCTCTCAACCGATAAGCGGCCTGTTTCTGCGCGTTGCTCATCGCCATGCTGCCCTCTATCTGGTTACAGTGTAACTACAGGATGGCACGGTTACAGCGTAACCGAAAGCCAAAAAAACCCGGCACGCGGCCGGGTCGAAAGCCGGGCGTTGCGCCCAGCAGGGAGGTAGGCCAATTATCGGCGCGGATCAGTCCCCGTCAACCGGATCAACCGGAATACCCAGCCGCTCACGCCGGCCGATCAGGAAGGCGTCGCGCTCCTTCGCCCGCTCCATCGCCCTCGCGTACATCGCGTCCAGCACTTCCTTCGGCGGGAATACGTTGAGGTTCACTTCCTCCTTGACCTCCACGCGGTCGCGCCAGTGTTTCGGCTGGCGATTCTTCAACCAAAAAATCTGTGCCAAAACCTCGGGGGCAAGCTGCTTCTTCAGCGTGACAACCTGGTCGCCGACCACACGATCTTCTTCGGTGAAGTGCGCGCCGATGGCCGACTTGTAGAGGGCTGCCGCCACTTTCGCGTCGGCAATGTCCTTGCCGTTTTTTAAGGACTGTAGAAAATCGGGATGGCGCTGCTTCCAGGTGTTGATCGTTTTCGCCGTCACCTCGAACATTTCCGCCAACTTCGCATCGTCGGCGCCAAGCAGACAAAACGCTTCGGCTTGGGCCGCGAAGATGGCGCGGTATTGGGTCGGGCGGCCCCGCTTGGCGGCGGGCTTCGGTTTCGATTTGGTCATGCTATCTCCCTTCCCCGGCGCGCGGCCGGGGCTTTGTGGTGGTCAGGCGGCGATGGCTTCCGGTTCGGCCAGGCCAGCGGCGGCGGCCACAGCGGTGCCTTCGAGCAGGCGCGGATTGTGGAAAGGCCAGTCGGCAAGATAGGCGTCGATTTTGGTGCCTTCGGTGGTCAAAGCCTCGATTTCCGCGTGCCAGGCGGCGATTTCAGCCGGCGTGTGCGGCAGGCCGATCTGCCCGATTTGGTCGTAGGTGAGCCCAACATCGCGGTATTGCTTGATAGCGGCCTCGCGCAGGCCATCGGCGCTTCGGATTTTCCCGCGCAGCCCCGCGATGGTTTCCACGATTTCAAAATGCCGCTTCCCGGCGAGATGGATCAAGCCTGCGGATTGAGCCTTGATGGCCCTGCCGTGTGCCTCGAATTCAACCTTGAGCGCGGTCTTGCTCAGGCCGTCCGCTTTGAGGCCGGCAAGCACGCCTTCGAGATACGCGGCGGGGTCGTCGTGCCGCACGGCTTCGGCCATCGCGGCGAAAGCGCCGTTGCGCGTCAGGTTGTCGATTTTTTGCCGGGCGCAGCATTCAGCTATTTTCCAGCATTCGCGCGGGACAGCGAGCAAGAGGTCATTCGTGGTTGTGGCGTCGGTCTTCATGGGGTGTTGCTCCTTGCAGGGGTTGCGCCAATCGGCGCGGGGTTGGGATTCAATGGATTCGGGAGCGGGCGCGCAGGGCGTGTGCTGTCCGGTTCGTTTCAAGGTCATCGAGGGCCGCCAGCAGGCAGCTATGCAGGGCGGCCAACGATTTCGCTACATCGACTTCACGGATTTCGCCGACCGTCTCCTGGACGTGGTACATCGCTTCAATCAGTTCATCGAAGGCGGTCAGCTTGTCCACCAGTCGACGCTTGAGATGGATGCACTCTTCCGCCAAGGCAAAGGCGCCGGGGTCGGTCAAGATGGCACGCACAACATTGTTCATGCCGCCACCTCCTCGCTGCGCCCACGAAGGGCCGGAAGTTCGGCGACTCCCAGGTCCATGTGGAACCGATGAAGCTCCAATCTGGCGGTGCGCGCGACTTCGGCGAGTTTTTCGATCTTGTAGACCAACGTGGCGCCACCGATCAGGTCATCAAAGCCGGGGTTCGTTGCCCGAATCCGCGCCAACGCGGCCGCCCCTTCGTCGGCCAAGGCGGCAAGCGTTTGGATGTGCCGGGTCGTGACGGCGGCCCGCTTGCCGAAGGCGCGAATTTCGGCCGCTTGCTCGTGGTAACGGCTTTCAAATTCGCGAAACAGCCACTTGCTGACGCCACGTTCATAGGCATGTTCGAGCCAGGTTTCTTCCCAGTCGTCGGTCAGGCCATAGAGAAAGTCGGTCGATACCTCGTAAACCTCGGCCGCGCGCCGGGGGATCCAGAAAGCAATCCGGGTAATGTCTTCCGCGCGCTCGATTTTTTGGAGCCTTGCGGCCGATATGCCCAGCAAGCGAGCGGCCTCGGCCTGAGTCCAGCCGGCAATCTGCCGGGCCTCGGCGAGGCGGAGTCCGATAGTGCGCGCCAGCCGCGCCGATTCAAGCAAGCTGGAGTCTTTGTCGTCGCCGCCGCCGTCATCCGCGCACTCTGGCGGCGCTGGCTGCGTCGTTTCGGCCACGGGTAGGGGTGAGCATGGCGCCGGGTCTTTCGTGGCGTCCTCGGGCTCGCTGGCGGGTTCTGTCCATGCTTGCGGTGTGATGGCGAGGATGGCGGCGGTGAGGCGGGTCAGGGCGGGCGAGTGGGTCA
>JAUXXW010000022.1 GCA_030684775.1 Pseudomonadota bacterium | reverse complement strand
TGATTTCGTAGGGTGGATAAGCGATAGCGCATCCACCAATGGCAGCGGTGATGGTGGATGCGCTATCGCTTATCCACCCTACGGGGTTTCTTCGGCGCGATTTGCGGCAGCGGGCCGATGACTGCGCTAACCCGACCTACGTGATTGCCACACGAACGCCAACGCCGCCAACAGCGCGCATCCCGAGGCGATGCTGTAGGTCATCCCCGCGCCCAGCACATCCCAGGCGGCGCCGGAATAGAGGCTGCCTATGGTGCCGCCGACGCCGAAGGCGAGGCTGTTGTATAGCGCCTGGCCACGCGCCTGGTTCTTGCCGGTGAAATGGCGGTGCACCAGGGCCAGGGCAGAGGCGTGGTAGGCGCCGAAAGTGAGGGCGTGCAGCAATTGCGCGAACAGCAGCACCGGCAGGTTGCCGGCCTGCCAGCCGATCAGGAGAAAACGCACGGCGGCGGCGAGCAGGGTGGCCAGCAGCACGGTTTCCGGGCGCACCTTGCGGAATACGCGCGGCATCACCAGGAAGATGCCGATTTCGCACACCACACCCAAGGCCCAGAGCCAGCCTGCCAGCGATTTGCTGTAACCGGTCTGCACCAGATGGATGGTGAAGAAGGTGTAGTACGGCCCGTGCGCGGCGGCCATCAGCAATGCCGCGGCGAACAGGGCCAACACCGCTGGACGGCGCAGCACCTCGCGGATGGGAATGTGGACTGGCTCGTGGCGGGCGATCTCCGCCTCCGGGATGACCCGTGAAGTCAGCACGATGCCGACCAGCAGGCCCATCACCACCCAGGGCACCAGGCTGATCGAGGCATGGTCGAGCAGCGCGCCCAGCCCCACCACCACCAGGATGAAGCCCACCGACCCCCACAGGCGGATGCGGCCGTAGCGGTCGCTGCGGTCGCCCAGGTGCGACAGCGTGGTGGCTTCCACCAACGGCAGCGAGGCGCTCCAGAAGAAGCTGATCAGCGCCATCACCGCGAACAGCCACCAGAACGTCTTGGCGAAGAACACGCCGATGAAGGCGATCAGGCAGACCAGCGCAGCCAACTGGACGATGGCGACGCGTTTCCCGGTGTGGTCGGCGATGTGGCCCCAGATGTTGGGCGCGAAGATGCGCATCACCTGGAGCAGCGACATCAGCACGCCGATCTGGAAGGCGTTGAATTCCAGGGAATGCAGGTACAGCCCCCAGAACGGGGCCATCGCGCCGACGAAGGCGAAGTAGAAGAAATAGAAGCCGGACAGGCGCCAGTAGGGGATGCCGGTCATTCAGATAAGGGGTTCAAGTCTGCAAAGCCGACCCCGTAGGGTGGATAAGCGAAGCGCATCCACCTCGGGTGCCGGCGATGGTGGATGCGCTTCGCTTATCCACCCTACGCGCTACACGGACTCAAAACCGACGTCTTCGTAGATCTGTTCGACCGGAATGGCCAGTTCCAGGCTGGGGAGCGACACGATTTCCCCGGCGCCGTAGGGATGCACGATCCACTCGACGCCCTCGCCGCGGCGATAGACCAGCACTCGCGCGCCATCCTGGGCGACCAGCACATATTCGCGTAGTGAGGGCAGTTGCCGGTAAGCCTCGAATTTCGTGCCCTGGTCATAGCCGGCGGTGGATTCGGACAGCACTTCGACCACCACCGTGGGTTCGGACTGCACCAGCGGTTGCTGCCGGTCGCTCGCGGAACAGGTCACCATCAAGTCCGGATAGAAATAGCAGTTGGCGGTTTCCACCCGCAGCTTGATGGCCTCCATGTAGACCCGGCAGGGCTTGCCGCGCAGGCCGTTTTTCAGGGCAACAAACAGATTGCCCCCGATGACGTTATGCATCGTCGTCGTCCCGGTCATCAGGAACACCTCGCCATTCACATACTCATGGCGCTCGCTTTGTTCCGATTCCCAGGCGAGATAAGCCTCGGGCGTGAATTCAGCGGTTTTTTCCAGCGCATTGCCCATTTCACGCCTCCACATGGCCCGGTATGGCCGCCGTCGCGCAGACCACGTCCGCGTTCTGCGCCCGTTGCCGCAGGGCGTGGTCCATCAACACGATGGCCAGCATGGCCTCGGCGATGGGGGTGGCGCGAATGCCGACACAAGGATCGTGGCGCCCCTGGGTCACCACTTCGATGGGCTCACCGTGCACATCGATGGAGCGTCCGGGAAGGCGCAGCGAGGAAGTGGGTTTGATGGCGATGGAGGCGGTGATGTCCTGGCCGCTGCTGATGCCGCCGAGCACGCCGCCGGCATGGTTGGAGAGAAAACCTTGCGGGGTCAGTTCGTCGCGGTGTTCGGTGCCGAGTTGCGATACCACAGCGAAGCCGTCGCCGATTTCCACGCCCTTCACCGCGTTGATGCTCATCAGGGCATGGGCGAGATCGGCGTCGAGGCGGTCGTATACCGGCTCACCCAGGCCCACCGGCACGTTTTCCGCCACCACGTTGATGCGCGCGCCGACCGAATCGCCGGAATGACGCAATTCGTCCATGTACGCCTCCAGCCCCGCCACCGCATCCGGATCGGGTGCGAAGAAGGGGTTCTCGCGCACGCTGTCCCAGGTCTTGAACGGGACAACGATGGGGCCGAGTTGTGCCAGGTAGCCGCGAATCACGGTGCCGTATTTCTCGAACAACCATTTCTTGGCGATGGCCCCCGCCGCCACCCGAACGGCGGTTTCCCGCGCCGAGGAACGGCCGCCGCCGCGATAGTCGCGAAAACCGTATTTCTGCTGGTAGGTGTAATCGGCGTGGCCGGGCCGGAAGGTCTCGGCGATGTTGCCGTAATCCTTGCTGCGCTGGTCCTCGTTGCGGATCAGCAGGGCAATGGGGGTGCCGGTGGTTCTGCCCTGGAAGACGCCGGAGAGGATTTCCACCGTATCCGATTCGCGCCGTTGCGTAACATGGCGAGAAGTGCCGGGCTTGCGCCGGTCCAGATCGAGCTGTATATCCGCTTCGCTCAGGCGCATGCCGGGCGGGCAGCCATCCACCACGCAGCCGATACCGGGGCCGTGCGATTCACCGAAGGAAGTAACGGAAAAAACAAGGCCTATCGAGTTGCCGGACATGGTGTGGTCGTAGATTGACGAAGCGCTAAATTTTAGCCCAGTCCAGCCGATATCCCGTCAACCACTCAGGGAGCAAACGAATATGACTTGGCGCAAGCGCCCTCTCTTCCGCTTTTTTCAAGCACTTTTGTTAGGCGGCCTGATCCATCTGGCCGCCGCGGACGAACTCCCACGCATCGTCGTGGCCATGCCCGGCCCGAATGTGGCGCCTTATCTCCCCCTGGAGCTGGTGTCGCGCCTCGGCGCCGACCGCAAGGCCGGCTTTGTCCTGAGCGTGCGCCATTTCGGTGGCGGGCCGCTGGCGGTGAAGGACATGATCGAGCGCAACAGCGATTTCGCCGCTCTGGGTATGCCGGCGCTCGCGGGGGTATGGCTAACCAATCCGGAGCTGGTCTCCATCGCCGCCCTTACCCAGTCTCCCGCCTATGTCCTGATGGCGCGCCAGGATCTCAAGAAGCGGGTACGCAAACCCGCCGACCTGCGCGGACGCGGCATCGGCGCGCATAGCGGCAGCAAACAGGGCAAATCCACGGCGCGCCAGATCGCGGAATACCTGCTCATGCGCAACGGTGTCAGCGGCGACGAAGTCAATTTCATCCATGCCGGGCAGAACCTGGCCGACTACAGCGCGGCCCTGCGCTCCGGGCTGGTCGACGCCATCGTGGTCAACGAACCGGCCGCCACCCTGCTGGAAACCAACAGGCTCGCCTGGCGACTGGCCGATCTGCACGATCCGACGGTGGCGCGGCAACAACTGGGCGGACGCTTTCTCTACACCCAATTGGCCAGCACCCGGGAAACGCTGCAAAGCCAACCGGACAAGGCGCGCAGATTGACCCTGGCGCTGCGCAATACCCTGCGCTGGATGGCGACCCACAGCGCGCGCGAAATCGTGGCGCGCCTGCAATTGCCGGACGGCGAGGAAAAACAGGCCATGGAAAGATTTCTATCCAGACACAAAAACATCTACAGCCCGGACGGCGCCTTCGACCAGGAAGCGGTGCGCAACAGTGAAGCCTTCTTCCATGCAGTGAGCGGTGGCGATCCGGCCGCGGCCCGTCTGCGCTATGCCGATCTCATCGACAGCCGCTGGAGTGGCCGCTGAATCCATGCCCGACTCGATCACCCCCAGCGGCAACCTCTCGCGCCAGGTGGGACGGCGTGTCATCGCGGTCTTCCTGATCATCGGCTGCCTCTCGGCGGCCTCGCTCGCGCTGACCTGGTATCTCGCCGATGCGGCCCTCAATCGCCAGCAGATCGAGCGCAACACGGTTGCCATTCAGGCCAAGTTGAACGCCCGTTTCGAGCAATGGCAACGAGAGGCGGAAGCACTCGCCAGCCAGATCACCTACATCCGCATACTGGAATCGGGCGGAGAGCACCGCTGGGACAAGCTGCGCGCCTATATCAACGCCCAGGGCGAGGGGTTTCACTTCAATACCCTGGCGGTAATGGACAGCGACGGCAAACTCCTCTTCGCGCACGGCGAAGAAGCCGATGAACTGGATTTTCTGGTGGTGGACAAGACCGCCTGGCACTTCAGCGCGACCAACAAACACCTGCACCGGGTAATGCGCACGCCGATCTGGCTGGGATTGCACGGCAAGCACGGCACCCTGCACCTGCTCCGCGCGCTCGACAATCGGCTGCTCGGCGACCTGGCCGGCCCCGACATCACGCTCGATCTCAGCGTGGACGATGTCATCAACGCCAGCAGCAAGGGCAACGCCAACATCGGCAAACACCCCGACCAGCATCTGGAAGCGGACAGAGACGGCCAGGCCCACCAGACCCTGCTGCTGAACCCGCCGGACACCCGCCTGCACCTCTGCCAGACCCTGCCCCGGGCGATCTCACCCACTCAATTCGCGTTCGCCGGGGCCGCTCTGGCCGCCATTCTGGGGCTCACGCTCTGGAGTGTGTTCGGTACTTGGCTGCGTCGCACGGTGACGCGTGTACAAGCGCTCTCGCTGGCCGCCCACCTGTTCGGCCAGCGCCACCACCTGGATGCCGAAACCGATGCCGCGCTGGACAAGGCGGCGGGTAGCCATGATGAAGTGGGCGCCCTGCTGCTCCATCTGCGCGCATTGATGCAGGCCAGCGAGGAGCGCGACGAGGAATCCCGCGCCTATCTGCAAACCCTGGACATGCTGGAAGAAGCCGTGGTCGAACTCGACTCGGAAGGCCACCTGCTGCGCACCTCGCCGGCCTGGGAGACCTTGATGGGGCCGGACAACGACGCGCGCAGGCTATGCCCGTGCTTCGAACCGGACGACCGGGACGATCTGAAAAGCCAGCTCGCCAGGCTGTTCAGCGGCGAGAAAACCCAGGCCACCCTGCGCCTGCGCGCCGCCACGCCGCAACGCGCGGGCTCCTGGCTGGAATGCCGCTTCGTGCCGGTACTGAAAGCGGGGGAATCCGGCCCGGTCACCCGGGTGCGCGGCGTGCTGCGCGACATCACGCAAACCTATCTGCAGGAAAAACACATTACCCACATGGCCCTGCACGACGCGCTGACCGCGCTGCCCAACCGGGTTCTGCTGGAAGACCGCCTCAAGATCGCCTTGCGCCTGGCCGCGCGCGACCACAGCCGGGTCGGCATCGGCTTCATCGACCTGGACCACTTCAAAAACATCAACGACGCTCTCGGCCACAAAGCCGGCGACCAGTTGCTGGTTGCCTTCGCCGACAATCTGCGCGCGGTGCTGCGCAATGGCGACACCCTGGCGCGCTGGGGTGGCGACGAGTTTGTCGTCCTGCTGCCCGACATGCCCGGCCTCGACGAGATCCGCCACGTCGCCGACAAGCTCACCGAATCCAGTCGCGAGCCGGTGCGCATCGATGACCACAGCCTGCCGGTCACTTTCAGCATGGGCTTCACCGTATTTCCCGACGATGGCGGCGACGTCGATGCCCTGCTCTCGCAAGCGGACCGGGCCATGTTCCACGCCAAATCCCAGGGCCGCAACACGGTCCGGTTCTATAGCGATATGACGAAAAAAGGGCTGGGCAAGAAAGAGCTCTACATCCAGAGCCGTCTGGCCGCCGCCATCAACAACGGCACCATCCAGACCTGGTTCCAACCCCTGGTGGACGCGCATACGCACCGCGCCATCGGCCTGGAAGCCCTGGCCCGCTGGCATGAACCGGATCTCGGCTGGATACCCCCCTCCACCTTCATCCCGATGGCGGAAAGCCTCGGGCTCATCGCCGAACTCGGTGATCTGGTAATCACCCGCACCCTGGTCATGGGCCGCGCCCTGCTGGACGCCGGCCATGACCTCCTGCTGGCGGTCAACATTTCCAAACGCCAGTTGTTCCTGTCCAACTGTGTCGAACGCCTGCGGCATGGCGCCGACGCGGCCGCCATCGACCCCGGTCGCATCATGCTGGAGATCACCGAAAGCGTCGCCATGTCCGACGTGGATTTCGCGGAAACCCGCCTGCGCGCCCTGCATGATGCCGGCTTCAAGCTGGCGGTGGATGACTTCGGTGTCGGCTATTCCTCGCTATCGCAACTGCATCAGATGCCGGTGGACGAACTCAAGATCGACATCTCGTTCACCCGCCGCGTGCGCGATCCGCAAGGCGCGCGCCTGATCCAGGCCATTGTCGGCATGGCGCGGGCGCTGCATCTCAGCATCGTCGCCGAAGGGGTGGAAGACGCGGCAACCGCGGAAATCCTGAAAAAAATGGGCGTCCACTCGCTCCAGGGTTACCACTTCGGCAAACCCATGCCGTCGGAAGTGTTCACTGCCTGGCTCAAGGCGGAGGAAGGCAAGTACACCCTTTAGCGGGCGGGGTCATCGGGCCGGGCCGAAAGGCATGCCGCGTAGCGTAATCCGGACCACCTGTTTGATTCCCGCCCACCCGGCTCAGGTTTTAAGACGCCGGCGAGGATGCCGGCGCTATATGGGGACGTTGCTTGGGTAGTATTCAGCCATGTCTCGACCGTCACCGTGACCCGACTCGACGACCAGCCATGACGACTCGCAAACTCATCCTCCTCAAAGCCGGCAGCACCTTTCCCGATGTAGCCGCCCGCCTGGGCGATTTCGACGCCTGGCTGCTGCCCGGCCTGAATCTGCCCGCCGACCGGGTCGAAGTGGTGGAAATCTGGCGCGACGAGCCGCTGCCGGAACCCGAAACCTGCGCCGCCGTCATCATGACCGGCGCCCACGCGATGCTCACCGACCGCCTGCCCTGGATGCGCCGCGCCCTCGCCTGGCTGCCGCGTCTGGTCGCCGCCGAGGTGCCCTTTCTCGGCATCTGCTTCGGCCATCAGTTGCTTGCCGAAGCGATGGGTGGCCGCGTGGATTTCCACCCGAAGGGGCGGGAAATCGGCTGCGTCGACCTCAACCTCTACCCCGCCAGCCGCGACGACCGCTTGTTTCACGGCCTGCCCGCGAAATTTCCCGGAATGGCCGTGCATGCCCAGAGCGTGAGCGCCCTGCCGCCGGACGCCATCCTGCTGGCCGGCAACGAGTTCGAGCCACATCACGCCTTCCGCGTCGGCGGCCAGGCCTGGGGCATCCAGTTCCACCCGGAATTCAACCGGGAACGCATGAACGCCTACGTGCATCACCTCGCCCGGCAGTTGTGTTCGACCGGCCAGGATTGCGAGCAGATACGCGCCAGACTGTGCGACACCCCCATCGCCGCCAGCCTGTTGCCGCGCTTCGCCGCGATGGCACAGACGCGCTTCACGTGACCTACGTCAATAAATAAGTCTTTTCCCTTAGTGGCAGTTGCGAACAACGGCATACTCGCGCCCCTTGGCGGCACTGGTCATTAACTACCAGCAACATTGCCGTCATATCCCCACGATAAGCTGCCGGCTCTGGCCCGCGGCCCGTGTGGCCAACTACAAGATGGATGAGACGAACATGCAATTACACAACCAGACGGCAGCCAAGCCGCCGCGAACGGAGCGTCGCCGCAACACGACGCTCCGCGAGCACTTCGACACCGCCCAGGCCCTGCTCAAGCCCCTCCTGGGCAATCCCGAAAGCCATAACGGCGCGGCCTTCTACCGGGCCATGACCCAATTGCAGGCCACCTTCCCGGACATGTCCGGAAACGAAATAGAGGCCCTGGTCGCCGCCGTCGTGCGCGGTGTACAGACCCGCCCAGGCGGCCGTTAATCCGCTTTCGTGGCGTCGGCATCTCGCCTTCTTGATGCCGCATGTCACGCCGCCCTAGCCCGGATATTGCATAAATTCGCGTGATGATCGCGCTGTCCATTGTTTGTAATGGGAATTTTGCGAAGGAGCGGCGTAGTGATTCATACGCCCGACTGAATAAAACTTTCCAGTACGGACAAGGGGCAAGCGAGGGCGCGCGTCAATTTATGCAATATCCGGGCTAAAAGCGTTCATCCCCTCGCAAATATCGCCACTGCCCGGGTGGCAGCTTTCCCAGCGGGACGCTGCCGACGCGGATGCGTTTCAGCGACAGCACCCGCAGGCCGACGGCCTCGCACATGTGGATGATCTGGCCGGGTTGGGCGCCTTTCAGCGCCACCCGCAGGCGGGTTTCGTTTTGCCAACTGACCTTGATGGCGGGCGGGGTGCGGCCGTTGAAGGAGATTCCCTGGTTCAGCCGCTTGAGTCCGTTGGCGGCCACGTTGGTGTCCAATTCGCCCGCGACTTCGACGACGACTTCGTGTTCCACGGTGGCGGCGGCTTCGGTCAGCTTGCGCGCGATACGCCAGTCCTGGGTGTAGACGACGAGGCCGCTGCCGCTGGTGTCCAGCGGCACGCAGGCGGTGAGTTGGGCGAAATGCATTTTCAGCGGGCGAATGCCGGAGGCATCTTCCGCCCACAGGGTGTCGGGTCCGAGCAGTTGCATGGCGGGCAGGCCGCTGCTGTCCTGGTGGGTGAAATAGCCGGGGGGTTTGTGCAGCAGCAGGGTGACGGGTTCGGTCTGGCCGGGGTTGGCCTGGGGGTCGATTTCGATGTGCTCATCGGCGACGCGGAACTGCGGCTCTTCGATCACGACGCCGTCCACCCGCACCCAGCCGCCGGTAATGATCTGCTCGGCTTCGCGGCGTGAGCAGGCACGCAGTTCGGCGACACGTTTGGCAAGGCGGATGGGATCGGTCATGGTGTACGGAGATGTGCGGGAAGCCCGCGAGTCTACCGCTGCCCGGCCGGGCCCGCCTGATGGGTCAGACCGATGAGTCAGCTCCGTAGGTTAGGCAGCGCCGCAGCGCCGTAGGTTGGGCAAAGCGAAGCGTGCCCAACGAACCGTCGCTGATGGGTCAGACCGAAGTGGCGCCACTCGTCGACCGTCAATTCGCCCAAAGCCGCAGTGCCGTAGGTTGGGCAAAGCGAAGCGTGCCCAACGAACCGTCGCGATGTTGGGCACGCTTCGCTTTGCCCAACGGCGCTACCCGAAGTGGGTGTCCGCGACAACCGGATAAGCACGGTTCCATCCATCAGCCCCCCGCCCGTCTCCGCGCCTCCAGGAGAATGCGCCAGGAACGGCGATAGTCGGCGTGAAATGTGCCCGCTCCCCGGTTATGCTCGATCCTCATCGTTCCGATGGCCTGGCGCAACGCCTGGATCTTCCCTGAATTCCAAGGAGCAATAGCAATGGATGACTTCGCGCGCCGTTTCGGCGGCGTGGGGCGACTGTATGGGGTCGACGCGCTAGAGCGTTTCCAGCGTGCCCATGTCTGCGTCGTGGGTATCGGCGGAGTCGGTTCCTGGACGGTGGAGGCCCTGGCCCGATCGGCGATCGGACGCCTGACCCTGATCGATCCGGACCACATCGCCGAATCCAACATCAACCGCCAGATTCACGCCCTCGACGGCGAGCTGGGCAAGGCCAAGGCGCGGGCCATGGCCGAGCGCATCGCCGCCATCAATCCCCGCTGTGAAGTGCGCGGCATCGAGGAAGCCCTGACCGTGGAAAACCTGGCGACTCTGCTGGACGGCGGCTTCGACCACATCGTGGACGCCATCGACAGCGCCGGCGTCAAGGCCAATCTGGTCGCCCACTGTCGCCGCGCGGGCATCCCGCTCGTGTGTGCCGGCGCGGCTGGCGGCCAGGTCGATCCGGGCAGGATTCGCACGGACGATCTGGGGCTGGCCCTGCAGGACCCGTTGCTCGCCAAGACGCGCTCGCTGCTGCGTCGGCATCACGGTTTCCCGCGTGGAGAAGGCAAGAAATTCGGCGTGGCCTGCGTGTATTCCAGCGAACCGCTGAAATACCCCGACACCACCGGCGCGGCCTGCGACCAAAGTCTGATCGACGGCGGGCCGCAAGGGTTGAACTGTGCCGGTTTCGGCTCCTCGGTGGTCATCACCGCCACTTTCGGACTGATGGCGGCGGGCCTGGTGCTCAACCGGCTGGCGCTCGGATAAGCGATTGCGTCAGGGCCACAGCCACGCAAATGGCCT
This sequence comes from Pseudomonadota bacterium, assembly GCA_030684775.1. GTDB lineage: Bacteria > Pseudomonadota > Gammaproteobacteria > Burkholderiales > Thiobacillaceae > PFJX01. The sequence continues at coordinate 34,807 of JAUXXW010000022.1, read as the reverse complement.
CGCCAGCGACCGCCGGTAATCCCCCCCATGCCTCCCGCCACTCGCCACCCCCTGCGCGCCCTGCGTTCCCGCGATTTCCGCATCTATTTCGCCGGGCAACTGGTGTCCATGGCCGGCACCTGGATGCAGCAGATCGCCATGGGCTGGCTGGTCTACCGGCTGACCGACTCCGCCCTGGTGCTGGGCCTGCTCGGCTTCGCCAGCCAGGTACCGGTTCTCCTGTTCAGCGCGCTGGGCGGCGTCTGGTCGGATCGCATGGATCGCCGCCGCCTGATGATGGCGACCCAGGCCCTGGCCTTGCTCCAGGCGCTGATCCTGGCGGTACTGACCTGGCAGGGTTGGATCACCCCCACCCTGCTGCTGTTCATGGCCTTTCTCATGGGCTGCATCAACGCCCTGGACATGCCGGTGCGGCAGTCCCTGGTGGTGCATCTGGTGGAGGACCGGACGCAACTGGCCAACGCCATCGCGCTGAACTCCATGCTGATGAACGCCACTCGCTTCGTCGGCCCGGCCCTGGCCGGTTTCATCATCGCCCTGGCCGGCGAGGCGGTCTGTTTCGCGATCAACGCCGCTTCCTACCTGGCGGTGCTGGTGGCCCTGCTGGCCCTGCGTGCCCGGCCGCCCAGCGGCGATGCCTCCAAATCCGCGCTGCACGCCTTGCGGGCGGGGCTGCGCTACACCTTCGGCCATGCCGACATCCGCCTGTTCCTGATGCTGGTGGCCGCCGTCAGTTTCCTGGTCACGCCCTATGTGGTGATGATGCCGCTCTACGCCCGCGCCATCTTCGACGGCGACGCCCGCACCCTGGGCCTGCTGGTGAGCAGCGCTGGCGCCGGTTCGCTCATGGCCAGCCTGTTCCTCGCCTCGCGTGCCTCGGTCGAGGGACTGGCGCGCCGGGTCTCGATGGCGGCGACCCTGGGCGGCGTGGCGCTGACACTGTTCGCCCTCAATAGCCAGCACGCGCTGGCCTACCCGATCCTGATGGTGCTGGGTTTTTCCGTGGTCATCATCGCCGCCGGCAGCAACATCCTGTTGCAAAGCTGGGTACGCGACGACATGCGCGGCCGGGTCATGTCCGTGTTCTCCATGTCCTTCCTCGGCATCGCCCCGCTGGGCAGCCTGGCCGTCGGCAGCCTGGCACACGGCATCGGCATCCGCCCCACCCTGTTTCTCTGCGGCGCCCTGACCATCGTGGTCGGTCTGGTACATAGCTGGCGCCTCAAACGGAAGACGGCCGCGGAACAAACCTGATCGCGTTAGTTGGTGACGCAGAGGCCCCCCCCCTTTCCCAAAGGGGGGTTAGGGGGGATTTTCGCGAGGGTTGACCATGTGAAGGCTGCTAAATCCCCCTCATTCCCCCTTTAAAAAAGGGGGAGGTGTTATCACCCGCTCAATTCCACATGACGAAAGCAACCCACCGTGTGGTCGTTGACCATGCCGGTGGCCTGCATGTGGGCATAGATGATGGTGGAGCCGACGAATTTGAAGCCGCGGGCTTTCAGATCCTTGCTCAGCGTGTCGGACAGCGGCGTGCTGACGGGGATATGGGCGTGATCCGGCCAGGCGTTTTGAAGGGGACGGCCATCCACGAAGCGCCAGAAATAAGCATCCAGCCCGCCGAATTCCTCGCGAATTTTCAGGGTGGCGCGGGCGTTGCCGATGGCGGCGGCGATCTTCAGGCGATTGCGCACGATGCCCGGGTCGGCCAGCAGCCGCGCCACGTCAGCCTCGCCATAGCGCGCGACGCGCTCCGCATCGAAGTAGTCGAAAGCGCGCCGGTAACCCTCACGTTTGTTCAGGATGGTGAGCCAGGACAACCCGGCCTGGGCACCTTCCAGAATGAGGAACTCGAACAGGGCGCGCTCGTCGTGCAGGGGCACGCCCCATTCAGAGTCGTGATAGGCCATGTAGAGCGGATTCGTGCCGCACCAGGTACAGCGGGTTTTCATGGGGTTCTGTGAGGCTCGGGATCGGGTGGGCATTTTGCCCATAACGCCGGCGCCGCAGGGTCAGAATTCCTGATCCAGCCGTAAGGGTAAATGGCGGCATGAGCGCAATTCACCCCAGGAAGTAGATCATCCTGGCCCCGGTTTCGGGATGGTGGAAATCCAAATCGTCAAGCTCATCGAGCAAGGCCGCGATGGCGCGATCCACACTCTCCGGGACGTTCCAGGACGGGAAAAAACCCCGCCCCGGCCGCCCGCTCGTGATGCGTAGTCGGGTGTTAGCGTGACCAAACATGACAGGATGCCTCCTGTAGGCAACTGAATTAGCCACTATTGCGCGGCCCAGAGTGGCGTAACTCGTTGATTTAACTAACTCAGCCTCGGTAAAGCGAAATACGGGGCGTGGAGGCCGGAGGTTCGAATCCTCTCACCCCGACCATCTTTTTCCGCAAATTCCTCCTCTTTCATACCGGATATATCTCGGCTTCACGCGTTGCGCGTTTTCCGCATCTGCGCACGTCTATTCGCACATGGCCGGCATTCTCGCGTAAGCCGCCAAAATCATCGCGTACACTGAATATCATCAAACACTAATATTCAGTGACTCCTTCATCATGAAATCCTTCGTATTCATTCTCTGGCTACTGGTGGGTGACGGCGGGCAGCAGGTGCTACTCACCCAACACCTCGATGACGAGGCCTCCTGCCTGGCGACCGCCAAGACTCTGGTCGACAAGCACGAAGCGCGCGGGGAGAAAGTGCGCTATCTGTGCCATGAGGTGGTGCCGGAAGTGGGTGATGTGGACGAGAACGGCAACCCCATCGAGCCGGAACTCCCCGCGAAGTAGTTACTCGCGGAAGCCTTCCACTTCGATTGCCAGTTTCACTTCGTCGCCGATCAACGGAATCCCGTAGTTCATACCGAAATCCGAGCGTTTGATGCTGGTGTGGACATCCGCGCCACACAAGGGGCGGCGGGTGAGGAACTGGAGCGTGCAGGCGTAATCGCGGATTTCCAGGGTGACCGGCCGGATGACGCCCAGCAGCATCAGATTACCGGTGGCGGATACCGGTTTTCCGTCCTTGAACACCACCTCGCTCGATACGAACTGGATTTCCGGGAACTGCGCGGTGTTGAAAAAATTGCTGCCCAGCAACTTCTGGTTGAGCCCGTCGTGGCCGGTGTCGCCGGAAGTCGCGTCCACCCTCACTTCGATGCGGCTGCCCGGCCCGGTTGGGTCGAGCAGCACGCGCCCCTGGCTGCGGTTGAACTTGCCGCGCATCACGGAAACACCCTGGTGGCGGATCTCGAAACTGGGGAAGGTGTGGCCGGGATCGAGGGAGAAGCTTTCCGCGGCCCAGGTGGCGGGGGAAACGATGCACAGCAGGCTGACGAGCAATTTGTTCATGGCCGATCTCACGGTAATAAAACCAGGTTGAAACGCACTTCCAGATCGTCCGCCACCACGTCGGTCCAATCACCGCCGCCGATGCCGTAGGCGGAGCGCTTCAGGGGAAAGCGGCCCCGCGCCAACCAGGCGTTGCCCTGGCGGGTGAGGGTAAAGGGCGCGGCGAGTGCATGGCTCTGGCCCTTGATGGCGAGATCGCCGAAAGCGGTGTAGCGACCGTCCGCCTCACGTCGCACGTTTTTGGCGCTGAAAATCGCCCAGGGGTGGGCTTTCGAGTCGAACCAGGCGGGCCGTTTCACTTCATCGTCGCCCTCGGCCGAACCGGTGTCGGCGCTGGCGGTATCCACATCGACGCGGAAACGCCCCGCTTCCGGTTTCGCCGGGTCGAAACTGGCGTGCACGATGAAGCGGCGAAAACCGCCTTCGGTCGACACATTCATCTGCTTGATCACGAACTGAACCTGGCTTTTCCCGGCATCCAGCTTCCAGTCCTGCGCCCATACGGGCGGGGCCAGGCACATCAGCAATACAAACAGCGTCTTCATGGCTTGTTCCTCAACCAGGGGACCATTCGGGCCAGCACGCCATCGTGGCGGACATGCTGGTGATACAGGGCGGCCGCCGCGTGCAGGGCAACCAAGGTCACAAGAAGATTCACCGACCCCTCATGGAGTTCCTTGAAGAACTCCGCCAGGGCCTTGTCTTTTCCTACCAGGTCCGGTAGCGGCAGCACGCCGAACCAGACCACCGAAAAGCCGGCCGCCGAGCTTTGCAGCCAGCCCAGCAAGGGCACCAGCAGCAATAGCAGATACAACGCGCCATGCACCGCCGCCGACGCGCGCGCCTCCCAGCGCAAGAGGCCGGCGGCGTGGTCGATACGCTCCGTCAAGCGCAGCAGGAGGCGCAGGGGCAGGAAAAACAACACCGTCATGCCCGCCCATTTATGCCAGGCATAGAGCTTGAGCTTGAGTGGCGACAGCGTCATGTCTTCGAGCAGGCTGCCGATCACATAGGCCACCACGATCAGCAGCAACGTCAGCCAGTGCAGCCCCACCAGGGGCCAGCGATAACCTTGATTCATCTTCCATCCTCGAAGCCAGCCAGCTTGTTAGCGCTGTTATCGGCCCGCAGCCGAGAAGCGCGCTGAAGAAACATGTAGGGTGGATAAGCGATAGCGCATCCACCAATGGCAGCGGTGACGGTGGATGCGCTATCGCTTATCCACCCTACGGAATCAATGGGTTGCATGGAGTTTCTCATGAGTCAAACCGAAGAGCCGGCTGGAAGCCGGCGCTACAGCCAGCGCCGCACGCGCGCCTTGTAGTCACGGTATTCGTCGCCGAAGCGCGCTTCCAGGTGGCGTTCTTCATGGGCGATGACCATGTGGCGCATCACCAGAAACACCAGTGGCGCCAGCAGCAACGGCCAGAGGGTCTTCAGCAGCAACATGGCGCCGGCGTAGACAAACCAGTCGGAGACATAGATGGGATTGCGCGAGTGGCGGAACGGCCCGCGCGTCACCAGATTGGATGCCGCCTTGTACGGATTGACCGTGGTGCGATGCCCCCAGATCGCCGCCAGCGCCCAGATGAACCCGGCCAGGCCGATGCCGATCAGCGCCCAGCCCAGCGGCTGCGCCAGTTCGCCCAGGTCCAGCGGGAGCGGTACCCACCCCTGCAACCACCAGGCCGCGAACAGGGCAATGGCATAAACCAGCGGCGGCGGAATCAGGGTGAGTGGACGAATCGCCGGGTCGCGCATCATTTCAACCCGGTCGTGGAAATCGCCCGCATGAATTCGCCGCGCAACTGCGCATCGTCGCGGAAGCAGCCGGCAAAGGCCTGGGTCACCACCCGCTCGTCGCCGCGCCGATCCTCGCCCAGCAACAGGCACAACTGTTCCGCCTCGATGATGCACGCGGCTCCCTTCGCCTGGCCGTGGTGAATCAGCGCCTCCGCCACATCGCGCGTCATCCATTCCTGATAGGTGAAGCGGTGGCCGATGGCATCCACCAGGCGCGCGATGCGGCCGAAACCGTGCAGACGGCCGCCCGGCACATAGGCCACGTGGGCGATGCCGCGAAACGGCACGAGATGATGCGGGCACACACCGTGCACGGCGATGCCGCGGATCACCACCATGTCCTCGCGCGGGTCGGCAAAGCCATCACCCAGCGCCTCGCCAGGGTCTATCTCATAGCCGCCCAGCAGGCGCCGCTCCCACAGTTCGCGCACGCGCTGCGCGGTGCGCCCGGTATGCACCGAATCCGGCGCCACGCCACAGGCCAGCAGCAAATCCGTCACCGCCCGCTCGAACGCCACCGGGTTGAACTTGCCGATGCGCGGAATGCCCAGTTGGCCGGGCTCGGGGGTGGGGCAATCGTGATCGCAGCTATCGTTCATGGACGTTCCGAGAAAAGTGTCGCCAACTGGCGGTCATGCCGGCGGCGCAAAAGAAGCTGCGAGGATAACGCGCCGAGCAAGGCCAGGAACATGTCCCACTGGGTATCCCAGACATCGCCCTGGGTGGCCAGAAACGCCACAGCTTCGTCACCGGAGCCGACCGCCACCCACCATTCGATCATTTCGTAGAACGCAGAAATCGCCAGGCACACGGAAGTCACCAGAAAAAACAACCACTTGCCGGGAAGCAGCGGCGAACGGCGCAACAGGATTTCGCGCGCCACGATGGCCGGAATGAAGCCCTGGGCGACATGGCCGAGGCGGTCGTAATGGTTGCGCGACAGCTCCAGCGCATCGCGCAGCCAGTTGAACAAGGGCATCTCGGCATAGGTGTAATGCCCGCCCACCATCAATATCACCGCATGCACGGCTATCAACACATAGGCCAGGGAGGTAAAGGGAAAGCGTCGGTGCGTGGCCAACAGCAGGGGCAACGCGATCAAAACCGGGGCCACCTCAAGAAACCAGGTCAAGCGATCCTTGGGCGCGATACCCGACCAGACCAGCACGATCAGGACGACAAGCAATAACCAGCGCGGATTCATCTCGCCACCACCGCCAGGAAAAGCGTGCACTCTGCCACAGTGACGGCGAGCCGCAATCTGTAATCAATACCGCGCAAGGCTTGTATAGTTGCCCCCCGGCGGATTCCACGCTTGATGCCTGGCACCACCCTGAAGAGGAGAAACCCATGAAATCGCTATTCCTGCTCGCGGCATTCGCCGTCAGTCTGTTCGCCACGGCTTCCGTGCTGGCACTTGACGCCACCGCGCCGAAACCCGGCAAGGAGACCTACGACAAGGCCCTGCAATCCTACAGTTGCGTCGATTACGACAAGGCGTTAAGCCTGTTCAAAGCCAATGCCGAGGCGGGGCATGGCCTTTCCCAATACATGACCGGCATCATGCTGGAACAGGGCCAGGGCGCCGAAGAAGATGTATCGGCGGCCTACAACTGGTACATGAAGGCGGCGAAACAGGGGCTTTCCGACGCCTATTACGCGTTGGGCGACATGTACAGCCGGGGCATTTCGGTGGGCAAGAATGCGCTGCAAGCCTACGTCTGGTTCGACCTGGCTGCGCGTGGCGGCCACAAACTCGCCCCGGACATGAAACAGAGCGAAGCCGCGCATCTGCAACCCGCGCAACTCGAAACCGCCAAAACCATGGCCGGCGACTGGCTCGCGAAACTGGGCCGCTGACCCGCCCACTCTCCAGAAACACCATGCAATCCATTGATTCCGTAGGGTGTGCCGTGCGCGCGGCGCACCCTATCTCCCGAGGCAACCCATGAAACTTCGAGCACTCGTCCTAGCCCTCGCAAGCGCGAGCACCGCGCTGCCGAGCAGCGCCCACGCCGCGGATGACTTATGCAGCCGTCTGATCATCCAGGCGGTCAACCAGTTCTGCCAACTGCTTCCCAACGGATTGAACCTTTGCCAACCGATTGCCCTGGTCGGCCCCAATCCACAGTGCAACAACTCGGAACAGCAAGCGCCGGTCCCCGTGCCATTGGGGCCGGCGACCTTGCAGCCACTCGCCCCCTGGGCCACGCCTTACGCGCGGGCGTGGCCGGCAACCCAGGCGGCGGCAAACATTCCCCTCTCCACGCGGGCTACGGTTGCCGCGCCGGCCAGACCGGTCGCGCCGACGCCTCCCGAACCCCCGCACATCACGGCCGAAGTAGCCAAACCGGTCGCCGCCGCGATGCCAACCACACCAATGGCAGCGACCGCGCCGGTTGCCCCGGCCGTCGCGCCGACAAGCGCGGTGGCCGCGCCGCTCCCAGCGCCAATCGCCGCCATAACTGCCACCCCAGCCGCAGCGGTCACGCCCGGCATCGTGGCCCCGGACACAGCCGCGCCAAGCGAGGTTCCGGCGCCCGTCGTCACGTCCAGCGTCGCGCCCGTCGCGGAGGCGGCCATCGCGAGCGCCGCCCCGGCAATTCAAACCGAGGCGGCTCCGGCGGTTCAACCCTTGCCCGCGGCACTCCCCGCGACGGTGGCAACAGCCGTGGCAACAAGCCCCGCCATCGAGCCCGTTGCACAGCCCCCGGCAACCCCGCTCGCGGCGGAAGAAGCCACCGTGGATGCGCTGGCTCACTTCGACTTCGACAGCGCCACCCTGACCCCGGTCGGACGCGCCGTGCTGGATGCCTGGCTGACCGAAGCACCGAAGGGCAAATTGATACGAGTCAGCGGCTATGCCGACCGTCTCGGCCCCGAACCCTACAACCTGAAACTGTCGTTGCGCCGCGCCGAAGCGGTGAAGCAGTACCTCGCCGGCAAAGGCTATGACCCGCGCAAAATCCAGCTCGAAGCCAAGGGTGAAGCGGAGCCGGTGAAAAGCTGCAAGGGCGACGCCACACCGATCACCAAGGCCTGCCTGGCACCCAACCGCAGAGTCAGGATCGACCCGGAATGAGGGCCGGAGAGACCTTGCCCCTCACCTGCCGCGTGATCTCCCACTATTCCCTCGCGCATGGCTACCGGCGCCATGAGGACGATGCCGCCCGTCATGCGCGCGGACGGCGCGGTGGAATGCCCTTTCTTTCTCACCGAATCTGCCGCGCCCGCCACCTGGGCGTAGCCCCCCGACTCAATCGACCTGGAGACTTCCTGTGAACGACCCGCAACACACTACTTCTTTCTGGCTTGGCAATGCGCTGCTGGGTGTTTCCCTGCTCATGCTGATCTTCCTCGGCAGCCTGTGGGAATCCCTCGGCGTCTGGGCAATGGCGTTGTGGATGGGCCTGGCCGGGGCCGGCATGTATCTGGTGACGAAAGACAAGGGCCCCTCATCCAACATGCCGGATTGACGGGCATCCCCCCGCGTTTCTACTTTGTTGTCGGGTTACGCCAGCGCCAACCCGACCTACGGTGTTTGGGGCGTATTCGATGGTGCGCGCGGCGCGCCCTACGGCCGGGATCGCAGAGTCACCAGGGCGGCGTCGTAATCGAAGTTTTCTATCTGTCGCGCCAGCGCGGCATAACGCTCGCCCAAGGCCGCTCGCAGGAGGGGCGCGGAGTCACGCAGGAGCGGGCCGGCGCGGGCGTTGTCTTCCGCCAGCAGCGCGTCCAGTTCCATCACTACCTGCGCCGGATCACCTTCAACATTGGCTGGTGTTGACGCCACGCCGGGGATTCGTGCCGGCAAGCTAACGATGTGTGCGACGGCCTGGCGGAGTTCCTGTTCCACCCCGGACAACAGATCGGTGCTCACGACAGCCGACGCGGCACCGGGTTTCAGCGCCAGTTCCAGTGACAGGGCTTGCTCTTGCAGGGCGACCAGACCCAGGGTGGCGGCGACGCCTTTGAGCGTGTGGGCAAGGCGATGCGCGTCTTCCATCTGGCCGGCCTCCAGTTTCTGCCGGATCTGGCTGACGTCCTCGCTGTGTGCGCCGGCGAACTTGTCGAGCATGCGTAAACACCGGTCCGGACGACCGCCCACACTGAGCAGACAGCGGCGCGGATCGAAACCCGGCCAGCTTTCCAGAGGCGCGGCGCGGCCCGTGTCCACGCGGGCCTCGGTGGCAATTGGCAAAGTGGGGGGCAGAGTCGGCGCGCGTGCCGGCAACCACCTCAGCAGCGCGGCAAAAAGCGCGTCCGGGTCCACCGGTTTGGCGACGAAATCGTTCATGCCGGCGGCGATGCAGGTGGCGCGATCTTCGTCGAAGGCGTTCGCGGTCATCGCCAGAATGGGCCGGGTTTCCCAGCCCGGCAGCGCACGGATCGCGCGGGTTGCCTCCAGGCCATCCATGACCGGCATCTGGATGTCCATCAGGATCAAGTCGTAATCGCCCGTTCGCACTTTCTCCAGCGCCGCGCGGCCATCAACCGCCGTGTCCACCGCCAGGCCGACACCGTGCAAGAGTTCCAGGGCCACCTCCCGATTGATGGCGTTGTCTTCCGCCAGCAACAATCGGGCGCCACTCCGGCGGCGGCGCAGTTCGCTTTCGGCCGATTCGCCCCGTGCTTCGGGCGCGTCGGGAAGGACACCGTGGCCACGCGACAGCCGCACCGTGAACCAGAACGTGCTGCCACGCCCCGGCGTGCTTTCCACGCCGACCTCGCCGCCCATCAGGCTGGCCAGGCGCCGGGTGATCGCCAGCCCCAAACCGGTGCCGCCGTGCTTGCGGGTGGTGGAGACATCCGCCTGCTCGAAAGCCTGGAACAGGCTGGGCAGTTTCTCCGGGGCGATGCCCGTGCCGCTGTCCTGAACCTCGAAACGCACCAGGAGCTTGTCGCCCCGCGCTTCCAACAAACGGGCGCGCAGGGTGATCGTGCCCTGTTCGGTGAACTTGACCGCATTGCCGGCATAGTTGAGCAGGGCCTGGCGCAAACGGGTGACATCGCCGCGCAACCACAGTGGCACGTCGTCGCCATCCACTTCGATGCGCAAGCCCTTGCCGGCGGCCGACTCCCCGATCAGGGAACGAACGTGGTCGAGCACGGCGACGAGGGCAAAGTCGCGCTGTTCCAGTTCCAGCCGTCCCGCCTCGATTTTCGACAGGTCGAGGACGTCGTTGATGATCGACAGCAGATGCTGGGCGGCGCCGTCGATCTTGGCCAAGCGCTCCGCCTGGGGTGGCGTGGCGCCATCACGCCGCAGCAGGTGGGTCAGGCCGATGATGGCGTTCATCGGCGTGCGGATCTCGTGGCTCATGTTGGCCAGGAAAGCACTCTTCGCCCGATTGGCGGTTTCGGCCGAGTCCTTGGCCACGGCGAGTTGCCGGGTGCGTTCCGCCACCAGGTCTTCCAGGTGGTGGCGGTATTCATCCAGTTCGGCGCCCAGGCGTTTCTTCTCGCTGATGTCTTCCTTTACCGCGACATAGTGGCTGATGCGCCCATCGGCCTGGCGCAGCGGGGTGATGATGGCGAACTCGGTGTATTCGCCGCCATCGCGACGCCGGTTGATGAACTCGCCTTTCCAGGGTTGGCCCCGGGTCAGCGCGGCCCAGAGCGCTTCATAGGTGGCGCGCGGAGTCTTGCCCGATTGCAGCACACGCGGGTTCCGGCCGATGACTTCCTCGCGGCCATAGCCGGTATTCGCCAGGAAGGCTTCGTTGACATATTCGATATGCCCAGCCAGATCGGTGATGACGATGCTTTCCGGACTTTGCTCCACGGCTTGCGCGAGTTTGCGTAATTGCGCCTCGACCCGCTTGCGCTCACTGATGTCCTCGCCGGAACTGAGGGTGCCGACGATGCGCCCCCCGCTGTCGGTGAAATAGGCGTTGTGCCAGGCGATCAAGCACTGGCGACCATCACGGCACAGGATCGTATTCTCGAAATATTCCGCCGCCTCCAGTTCACCGGCCATGATGCGTCGGAACACGGGATAGACCACATCCATGCCCAGGGGCTGCGGCAGACATTCCGTGAACCAGTTTTTTCCCAGCAATTCCTCTTCCGCATAGCCCAGCAGTTCACAACCTTTGTGGTTGATCATGGTGATGCTGCCATCGGCATCGAGCGCAACCATGAGGGTCTGTACCGTGTCGAGGTAGCGCTGGTTGAGCGCAACCTCATGGCGCAGCGCCGCTTCCGCCTGTTGCCGCTCGCTGATGTCGCGGGCGATGCCGTAGAGGCCGATGGCCTTGCCCTCCCGGTCATGCAACGGCCCCTTGGTGGTGAGGAAGGTGCGTATGCCCCCCGGCAGGGCAATATCTTCCTGAAACGTCAGCGAGACATTGCCATCCATCACTTCGCGACTGACGGCCATCTTCTCGTCCGCCACATCGGGAGGGAACATATCGCTTTCATCGCATCCCAGGACTTCCTCCTGAGTCTTGCCGGTCACCCGCTCCGCCGCCCGGTTGAACAGGATGAAGCGCCCCTCCAGATCCAGGGCGAAGATGGCGTCATCGGAACTGTCGGCAATGGCCGCCAGCAGGCGCAGGGCGCGCAAACGCTCGATCTGCGACTGCCGCACCCGCTCCGCGATGGCCAGTTCCCGCCGTTGGCGTGACAGGTAGACGCCGGCGCCCAGCGAAAAAAGGGCAAGCAGACCGGCCAGAGCGATCCAGACGGCATTGCGATAAGCATCCGCGTAAAGCTCGGACTCATCGATTTTGACCAACAGATACCATTCGCTGCCCGGGATGCCATGCACCACCCCGAACACCGGCACGCCTCGATAGTCCACGCCCTTCACCGCCTGGCCCAATCCGGCATCGCCGCGCAATACCTGGGCCGCCAGCGCCTGACTCTTGCTCAGGGGAAAGCGCAGGTTCACCGCCGTATCGGCGCGATGGCGCAACTCGTTGAGAAACAGCAAATCGTCACCGTCACGGCGGAACCACACCACCTCGCCACTATGGCTGGGGCCTGACCAGGTTTGCAGTTGCGGGAACAACCCCGCCTGCAAATCCACGTGCAGGACCACGGTGGGGCCCACCCCCACGCTCGCCACTGGCAAGGCCACCACAACATCCAGGTGCAGGCGATTGCCGGCATCACGGTAAGGACCAACGTGGGCCGGCTTGTGCTCCCGCCAGGCCCGCTCGGCGGCGGCGCGCAGCGCGGGCGTGACGCTGCCGGGCGGGTTGTCCGAATCCCAGAAAACGTGCTTGGCCCCCGCGTCGAGTATCTGGGCGCCGTGAAAGCCGCTGTACTGGATGAATTCACGCAGATCGTGGCGCAGCCGCTCGCCACTCGCCGCGTCGCGGCGTTCGTGCCAGCGCTGGTAGTTCTCGGCGAGATGGCGGGCACGGGCGATGAAGCTGGCGTCGTCCTCCCGTTCCTGCAACCAGCCCACGATCTGCTGCGCCTTGAGATCGGCGATGGCGCGCAGCCGGGCCAGTTCCAGGTCTTCCTGCTGGCGCACGTTATGGAAGATGCCGGCCACGGTCAGGGCGAGTATGGCGAGCCCCGCCGCCAGCATGGAACGCCAGGGAAAAGGTGGCCGGATCACAGTTTCCGCGTTCTCTCCCCTCGCCCCGACCACGCCCCCGTCGCCACGACGCAGCGCCAGCCACAAGGCCAGCGCGCTGACCGCGACGAATACCAGGCCCTTGAGGGTGCTGTAGAGGACGATCTGCTTCGGGTCATTGCTCAGCCACTCCACCACCTTGTCCGAAAACAAAATCCAGGCACCCGCAAAGGTGGCGTAAAGCAGTGTCGCGCGGGTAGCAAAAGCGTGAGTTTTCGGTTTATCCGGTACGGGCATGGCGTGCTGGTCGCTCAGGGATAGTCCCGGTGGCACCGGGCGATGGCGGCGATGCGCAAGGCCTTCTCGCCCGAGGCGGGCGCATCGTCGACGATCAAAATGGTGGACTGGGCTGAGTCCGGCATCGCTGGTTACCTCGAATCGCTCGCGGCACCACGCGGGAAGGCGGGGCCAGCGGAATCAAGCCGTTATCGGCGGGCCGTGGATATTCTTTAGGGCACGAGCCGCAGTGCTACCATAGCTACGTTTTCGTACATACAGAGGCCACCATGCTGACCACCGCCAAACTATTCAAGACCGGCCACAGCCAGGCCGTGCGCCTGCCCAAGGAATTCCGCCTGCCCGGCGACGAAGTGCTGATTCGCAGGAATGAAGCCACGGGCGAAGTGATCCTGACACCGATCAGCCCGGTCAGCAGAAAGGAGCGTTTGGACAGGCTGTTCAAGATGCTCGATGAAGCCCCCATGCCCGAGGAATTCATGGCTGAACGCGACAACGAACCCGGCCAATTCAGGGATATTTTCTGATGCTGCGCTGCCTGCTCGACACCGACATTTGCAGCTATGCCATCAAGCGCAAGTCACCGGCCCTATATGAAAAATTGAAAACCGCCATGCTGGCCGATGAAGTCGGCATATCCGCCATCACCCGTGGAGAGCTGATTTATGGCCTGGAACTGGTTCCCCAGGCCACCACCTTGCGCGCCGCCATCATGGCTTTTCTCGATGAAATGCCTTGCCTGCCCTGGACACCCGCGGCCGCCGACCTCTACGGAGGCCTACGTGCCCGGCAACGACTGACAGGCCAGCCGGTCGGCTACATGGATACCCAGATCGCCGCCCACGCGCTCGCGGAAAACCTGATTCTGGTGAGCAACAACATCCGCCATTACCAACGCATCCCCGGCCTCAAGCTGGAAAACTGGGCCGAGTCATGACACGCGCGCTATCCCTCCTCAACGACGTCTTCGGCTATCCCGAGTTTCGCGGCCCGCAGGCGGACATCATCGACCATGTTGTCGGCGGCGGCGATGCCCTGGCGCTGATGCCCACCGGCGGCGGCAAGTCGCTGTGTTACCAGATTCCTTCCCTGTTGCGCGACGGTGTCGGCGTGGTGGTCTCGCCGCTGATCGCCCTGATGCACGACCAGGTGGCCGCGCTCACGGAGCTCGGCATCCGCGCCGCCTACCTCAATTCTTCCCTGAGCATGGACCAGGCCAACGCCGCCGAACGCACCCTGCTCGAAGGCGGCTACGACCTCATCTACGTGGCGCCGGAACGCCTGCTCATGCCGCGTTTCCTCTCGCTGCTGGATCGGCTGCGGGAAAAACCCGGCATCGCCCTGTTCGCCATCGACGAAGCGCATTGCGTGTCGCAATGGGGGCACGACTTCCGCCCGGAATACATCAAGCTGTCCATCCTGGCCGAACGTTTTCCCGGCATCCCGCGCATCGCGCTCACCGCCACCGCCGACAGCGACACGCGCGTCGAGATCGTCGAAAAGCTCAGCCTGCAAAACGCGCGCCAGTTCGTCTCCAGTTCCGACCGCCCCAACATCCGCTACCGCATCGTCGACAAGGCCAGCGCGCGCCACCAGTTGCTCGAATTCATCCGCGACGGCCACCAGGGCGAAGCCGGCATCGTCTACTGCCTGTCGCGCAAGAAAGTGGAAGAAACCGCCCAGTTTTTGAACGCCAACGGCATCAACGCCCTGCCCTACCACGCCGGCATGGACGCGATCACGCGACGCCGCCACCAGGATCGCTTCCTGCGCGAGGACGGCATCGTCATGACCGCCACCATCGCCTTCGGCATGGGCATCGACAAGCCGGACGTGCGCTTCGTAGCGCACCTCGACCTGCCCAAGAGCATCGAAGGCTATTACCAGGAAACCGGCCGCGCCGGACGCGACGGCGAACCGGCCGAAGCCTGGATGACCTACGGCCTGGCGGATGCCGTGCAGCAGCGGCGCATGATCGAGGAAGGCGAGGCCGACATCGCCCACAAGCGCCTCTCCCATGCGCGCCTGGACGAGCTCCTCGCCCTGTGCGAATCCGCCACCTGCCGCCGCCAGCGCCTGCTCGCCTACTTCGGCGAAACCAGCCCGCCCTGCGGCAACTGCGACATATGCCTGGAGCCGCCGCAAACCTGGGACGGCACCCAGGCCGCGCGCCAGGCCCTCTCCTGCGTCTACCGCACCGAACAGCGCTTCGGCGCCGGCCACGTCATCGACGTCCTCCTCGGCCACGACACCGAACGCATCCGCCAATGGGGCCACCAGAAACTCAGTACCTACGGCATCGGCCGCGATTTCTCGGATAAGGAATGGCGCGCCGTGTTCCGGCAACTGGTCGCGCTGGGCTACCTCGAAGTGGATGTGGGCGGCTTCGGCGCCCTGAAACTCTCCCCCGCCGCCCGCCCGCTGCTGAAGGGTGAACAGACCCTCACCCTGCGCCGTCAGGCGGACAAGAAGAAGATGAAGGAAACCCGCCGCGTCGGCCCGGCACAGGCCCTCGATGCCGCCGGCCAGATATTGTTCGAGCGCTTGCGCACCTGGCGCGGCGAAACAGCGAGAGCGCATGGCGTGCCCGCCTACGTCATCTTCCACGACGCCACCCTCGCCGCCATCGCCGCCGCCTGCCCGCGCGACGTCGCCGCCCTGAGCCGCATCCCCGGCCTCGGCGCGAAGAAACTGGAGCACTACGCCGACGCCATCCTGGAACGCTGCCGCGCCCACGCAGCGGAACATTTGATGCCGGAAGCGCCGCCCGCCGCCCCTGAACCGCCGCCGTCCACCTCCAGCCACCCCGGCCTCAATGACACCGCCAGCCTCACCCTGACCCTGCTCGAATCCGGCCTCACCATCGCGGAAGTCGCCGCCCAGCGCGGCCTCAAGGAAACCACCATCTACAGCCACTGCGGCGAAGCCATCGCCCAAGGCCTGCTAGACCCGCAAGACGTCATCCAGCTCGACCACGAAGAAGTCGAACCCATCCTCGCCGCCATCCGCGAACAACACGAAAGCGGCGAAATGCGCCTGAAACCGGTGTTCGAACGCTTCGAAGGGAAGTACGACTATGGCTTGCTGCGGTGTATCGCGGCGTTGTTGTAAGGGGCTGGGTTACGCCGGACACGCCAAGCCTCATCGCGTAACCCGACAACCACGGCTACCCCCGCGCCAACACCGGCGCCAGATAGCTCGCGTAGGGCGGAAAAGCGGCTTTATCGCGCCTTCCGCCGAATGTTTGGCATTCGGCGGATAACGCCGGCAAGAAGACGCCGGCTCATCCGCCCTACGCGTGCTGGGACTCCGGAATGGTCAGGTTATGGGACATGATGGATAGCTCCCGCGTGGCAATGTCTGAATCGTGCTTATCGGGTTAACACACACACCCACTACCGGTAGTGACGTAGGTTGGGCAAAGCGAAGCCTGCCCCACATCGCGACGGTTCGTTGGGCACACTTCGCTTTGCCCAACCTACGGCGCCATGCCGCGAAATCACGAGCCACTATATCTAATGGGTATGTGTGACAACCCGATAAGCACGGTCTGAATCTTAACGCCCGCTCGACAACACCCCAAACATCGTAAGCCTCACCCCCGCGCCAACACCGGCTTCAAATACCGCCCGGTATGGCTCTCCGGATTCGCCGCCACCCGTTCCGGCGTCCCTTCCGCGATGATCCGCCCTCCCCCCTCGCCGCCTTCCGGGCCGAGGTCGATGACCCAATCCGCCGTTTTGATCACGTCGAGGTTGTGTTCGATCACCACCACGGT
This sequence comes from Pseudomonadota bacterium, assembly GCA_030684775.1. Lineage (GTDB taxonomy): Bacteria > Pseudomonadota > Gammaproteobacteria > Burkholderiales > Thiobacillaceae > PFJX01. The sequence continues at coordinate 18,040 of JAUXXW010000022.1, read as the reverse complement.
GTTGCCGTTGCCGACCAGGCGGTGCAGCACTTTCAGCAGCATGTCGATGTCGTGGAAATGCAGGCCGGTGGTGGGTTCATCGAGGATGTAGAGGGTGCGACCGGTGTCGCGTTTGGACAGTTCCAGCGCCAGTTTCACCCGCTGCGCCTCGCCGCCGGAGAGCGTGGTGGCGGACTGGCCCAAACGGATATACGAGAGGCCGACGTCCATCAGGGTCTTGAGCTTGCGCGCGACGGTGGGCACGGCGTTGAAGAAGGCGTGGGCTTCTTCAACGGTCATCAGCAGCACTTCGCGGATGTTCTTGCCCTTGTATTGCACTTCCAGGGTTTCCCGGTTGTAGCGGTGGCCGTGGCAGACGTCGCAGGGGACGTAGATGTCGGGCAGGAAGTGCATTTCCACTTTAATCATGCCGTCGCCCTGGCAGGCTTCGCAGCGCCCGCCCTTGACGTTGAAGGAGAAGCGGCCCGGTTCGTAGCCGCGTTCGCGCGCCTGCACGGTGCCGGCGAAGAGGTCGCGAATGGGGGTGAACAGGCCGGTGTAGGTGGCGGGATTGGAGCGCGGGGTGCGGCCGATCGGCGCCTGGTCGACGCTGACCACCTTGTCGAAATACTCCACCCCCTCGATCGCCTCGTAAGGCGCCGTTTCGTGCGCGGCGCCGTTCAACTGGTTGGCGGTGATGGTGTAGAGGGTGTCGTTGATGAGCGTCGATTTGCCGGAGCCGGAGACGCCCGTCACACAGACGAAGATGCCGGTCGGCAGCTTCAGGGTGACGTTCTTCAGGTTGTTGCCGTGGGCGCCGATCAGCTTCAGCACGCGGCCTTCGCGCGGCTCGCGGCGGTCGTCCGGCATGGGAATGCTTACCTTGCCGTTGAGGTATTGCCCGGTCAGCGAGGCTTCGCAGGCGAGGATGTCGGCCAGGGTGCCCTCGGCGACGATCTCGCCGCCGTGTTCGCCGGCGCCCGGCCCCATGTCGACGATGTAGTCGGCATGGCGGATGGCGTCCTCGTCGTGCTCCACCACGATCACCGAATTGCCCAGGTCGCGCAGGTGCTTCAAGGTGCCGAGCAGGCGGTCGTTGTCGCGCTGATGCAGGCCGATGGAAGGTTCGTCGAGCACATACATGACGCCGGTGAGGCCGGAACCGATCTGCGAGGCCAGGCGGATGCGCTGCGCCTCGCCGCCGGAAAGCGTGTCGGCGGAACGGTCGAGCGAGAGGTAATCGAGGCCGACGTCGTTGAGAAAGGTCAGGCGGGCGGCGACTTCCTTGACGATCTTCTCCGCGACCTGAGCGCGGTTGCCTTCCAGTTTCAGTTCCTGGAAGAACTTGAGCGCCTGGCGGATCGGCAAACGCGAGAGATCGTGCAGCGTCCAGCCGCCGATGGTGACGTTGCGCGATTCAATACGCAGACGCGAGCCGCCGCATTCCGGACAAGGCCGGGTGGCGATGAACTTGGCCAGTTCCTCGCGCAGGTTCTGCGATTCGCTGTCCTTGTAACGCCGTTCCAAAGAAGGGATGACGCCGTCGAAGCGGTGTTTGCGGGCAACCTTGCGACCCGCCTCGCCGAGGTACTGGAAGGTGATTTCCTCGGCGCCGCTACCGTGCAGGATGATCTGCTGGACACCGGGCGGCAGGTCTTCGTAGGCCGTATCCAGGTCGAAGCCATAGTGCATGGCCAGCCCTTCCAGCATCCGGTAGAAGAAGGCGTTGCGCCGGTCCCAGCCCTTCACCGCGCCGGACGCCAGCGACAGATGCGGGAAGGCCACCACCCGCGCCGGGTCGAAGAAGGTCACCTGGCCGAGACCGTCGCACTTCGGGCAAGCGCCCATCGGGTTGTTGAAGGAGAAGATGCGCGGCTCCAGTTCCGGCAGCGCGTAATCGCACACCGGACAGGCGAACTTGGCGGAGAACAGCATCTCGCGGCCGGTATCCATCTCGACGGCCAGCGTCTTGCCGTCGGAATGGCGCAACGCCGTCTCGAACGACTCCGCCAGACGCTGCTTCACGCCTGCCCCGGACCCCGATCCAGGGTCTGAGCGTATTTTCAGGCGATCCACCACCGCCTCGATGGTGTGCTTCTTGTTCTTCTCCAGCGGCGGCAGGCTGTCGATGTCGAACACCTCGCCATCCACCCGCAGGCGCACGAAACCCTGCGCGCGCAGCTCGTCGAACAGCCCCAGTTGCTCGCCCTTCCGCCCCACCACCAGCGGCGCCAGGATCATCAGCTTGGTGTCTTCCGGCAGTTGCAGCACCGTATCCACCATCTGCGACACCGTCTGCGCCGCCAGTTCGATACTGTGATGCGGACAACGCGGCGTGCCGGCGCGGGCGAACAGCAGGCGCAGGTAATCGTGGATTTCCGTCACCGTGCCGACGGTGGAACGCGGGTTGTGCGAAGTCGCCTTCTGCTCGATGGAAATCGCCGGCGAGAGGCCCTCGATCAAATCCACATCCGGCTTTTCCATGAGTTGCAGGAACTGCCGCGCGTAGGCGGAAAGCGACTCGACATAACGCCGCTGGCCTTCGGCATAGAGGGTATCGAACGCCAGCGAAGACTTGCCGGAACCGGACAGCCCGGTAATCACCACCAGTTTGTGCGGCGGCAGATCGACGTTGACGTTCTTGAGGTTGTGGGTGCGGGCGCCGCGGACGCGGATCATGGTTGAGGCCGGTTGAAACGAAACGGCTGAATATACGCGCCTGGGGCGGGGCGGCTCAAACCGGCAATGCCGGCCGCTATTGAAACAGTGACGTAGGTTGGGCAAAGCGAAGCGTGCCCAACGAACCGCCGCAATGTTGGGCACGCTTCGCTTTGCCCAACCTACGGCGCTGGGCGCGCGCCTGGTTCACCTGACGCCTGGACTAAAGATATACGGCCGCCTGCCGTTAACGCTTCCGTAGAGGCATGGCCCAATCCCAACTTGCCTTTGCGAGGATTTCCTTTACGGGATGCGTTTCTGGAACTCCATTGAGCGATTCGTCCCACCCCACCTCCACTTTTCGCGCTTGCGCGCCGGATTGCCGCGCCCTGTTCGAGGCGTCGGGGGATGCCATTTTCCTGCTCGACGGGGTGCGCTTCGTGGCGTGCAACCCCAGCACCTTGACGCTGTTCGGTTGTGACGAGGAAGACATTCTGGGCAAGACCCCCTGGGATTTCTCGCCGCCACGGCAAGCGGATGGAAGCGACTCCGAGGCCACGGCGCGCGCCAACATCAAGTCGGCTTACGACGGCACTCCGCAATTATTCGAATGGCGGCACCAACGTCTGGATGGCGGCCTGTTCGAGGCAGAGATCCGGCTCAATGTCATCGAACGACCCGGCGGCGCCCTGCTGCAGGCGCTGGTGCGCGACATCACCGCGCGCAAACAGGCTGAGGCGGCGCTGCGCGAGTCGCGTGATTACGCCGAGCAATTGCTCTCCGTATCCGGGGCGATGCTGCTGGTGCTCGATCACCGGGGCCGCGTCACGCGGATCAATCCGGCGGGCCGCGCCATCCTGGGTGGCGCGGAAGCCGACATCCTCGGGCGGGACTGGATCGAATGCTTCATTCCCGAGCGTGTGCGTGACGATGTCCGCGCGCTGTTTCATCGGGTGCTCGCGGGCGATCTCGACTCCTCCCTCGTCTACGACAATCCCGTGCTCACCTGTACGGGCGAAGAGCGCCACCTGACCTGGCACAACACCCCGCTACACGGTGCCGATGGCCAGGTCAGCGGTGTGCTTAGTTCCGGCCTGGACATCAGCGAACAACGCCGCGCCGAGACCGCCCTGGTCGAGAGCGAGGCGCGCATACGCGCCATCCTCGATACCGCGGTGGATGGCATCCTGGTGGTGGATGAAGCCAGCCGGGTGGTCTTCGCCAACCCGGCCATCTGCCGGCTCATCGGCTACAGCGACAAGGAACTCCAGGAGCGCCCGCTCAGCGACTTGATGCCGGAACGCTATCGCGGCCAGCATGAGGCCGGATTCAACCGCTATCTGAACAGCGGCCATCCCAGCATGCCCTGGCGCGAACTCGCCTTCGTGTTGCTGCACCGCGATGGGCGCGAGATTCCGGTCGAAGTCAGCATCGGCGAACGCGGCGGTGTCGGCCAGCGCCAGTTCATCGGCGTCATGCGCGACGTGAGCGAGCGCCGGCGCGACCAGCAGGCTTTGCGCGAGCGGGAAGAACGCATCAATCTGTTGCTCGACTCGATGGCCGAGGGCATCTACGGCGTCGATACGCGCGGCGACTGCATTTTCGTCAACCCGGCCGGCCTGCGCCTGCTCGGTTATGAGCGCGCCGAGGATCTGCTCGGCCGCCACATCCACGAAGTCATCCACCACCACCACGGCGACGGCAGCCTCTATCCCGCCGGGGAATGCCGCGCCTACCGCGCCTATGTCGAGGATCGCGGCATTCATGTCGAGGACGAGGTGTTCTGGCGCCGCGACGGCACCGCCTTCCCGGTGGAATACTGGTCCTACCCGATGCGCCAGGATGGCCAGGTGATCGGTTCGGTGGTGACCTTCCTGGACATTACCGCGCGGCGAAAAACGGAGGAACGGCTGCGGCAATCGGCCAAGGTGTTCGAAAGCACCACCGACGGCGTCTCGATCACCGACGCGGCGGGCAACATGATCGCCGTCAACCGCGCCTTCACGGTCATCACCGGCTACACGGAAGCGGAGGCGCTGGGCAGAAACCCGCGCATCCTCAAGTCCGGTCGCCATGACCAGCCTTTCTATCAGGCTGTCTGGAACAGCATCGCGCGGGCCGGCTCCTGGAGCGGCGAAATCTGGAATCGACGCAAGAACGGCGAAATCTATCCCGAGTGGCTGACCATCAGCACGGTCACCGACGCGGCCGGCAAGCTAACCAATTATGTCGGCGTGTTCAGCGACATCAGCCAGATCAAGCAATCCGAGGCCGAGCGGGAACGCCTGGCGCATTTCGACCCCTTGACCGGCCTGCCCAACCGCTTGTTGTTCAATGCCCGCCTCGATCACGCCATCCAGCGCGCCGAACGCGATGGCACACCGCTGACGCTGCTGTTCGTCGATCTGGATCGTTTCAAGACCGTCAATGACGCCCTCGGCCACCCCGCCGGCGACCGGGTATTGCGGGAAGTGGCGCGCCGACTGAGCCAGTCAGTGCGCGCGGAAGACACTCTGGCGCGACTGGGTGGGGACGAGTTTGTCATTGCCCTGGAGCGGGGAGGGGACGCCACCCAGGCCTCCGCCATGGCGGAAAAACTGCTCGCCGCCCTGACCCTCCCCTTCGACCTGGACGGCCAAACGGTATTCGTCGGCGCCAGTATCGGCATCAGCGCCTACCCGGCGGATGGCAAGGACGCCGCCACCCTGCTCAAGAATGCCGATGCCGCCATGCACCAGTCCAAGGACGACGGGCGCAACACCTTTCGTTTCTACAACGCCGCGATGACGCGCTCGGCGCGCGAGCGCCTGACCCTGGAAGCCAGCCTGAGGCACGCCATCGAGCAACAGGAATTTGTCCTGTATTACCAGCCGCAGATCGATGTCGGCAGCGGCGGAATCGTCGGGGTGGAAGCCCTGGTGCGCTGGAATCACCCGACCACCGGCCTGATCGCGCCGAACCGCTTCATCCCGCTGGCGGAAGAAACCGGCCTTATCGTTCCCCTCGGCGAGTGGGTGCTGTTCACAGCCTGCACCCAGGCCAGGGAGTGGCTGGATAACGCCGACCTGCCCTCGCTCGGCGTGGCGGTGAATCTCTCGCCACGCCAGTTCCGGCAGCCCAATCTGGCCGCGCATGTCCACGCCATGCTGGATGCCAGCGGCCTGCCCGCCAATTTACTGGAACTGGAAATCACCGAAAGCGCGGTCATGGAGAATCCCGATCAGGCCAGCGCCACGCTGCGCGACCTCAAGGCACTGGGCATCACGATTTCCATCGACGACTTCGGCACCGGCTATTCCTCGCTCGCCTACCTGAAGCGCTTTCCCATCGACAAACTCAAGATCGACCAGAGCTTCATCCGCGAAATCCCCCAGGAACAGAGCGACATGGAAATCGCCGCCACCATCATCGCCATGGCGCGCAACCTGCATCTGAAAGTGCTGGCCGAAGGGGTGGAAACCGAGGAGCAACTCGCCTTTCTGCAAATTCATGGTTGCGATGCCTATCAGGGCTACCTGTGCAGCCGGCCGGTGCCCGCGCCGGAACTGGAACGGTGGCTGGCGCGACGGAGCGCGCAAGCATGAGCGCCAAAACTCACGAAGTCAGGCGTAGGCGTAGGTTGGGCAAAGCGCAGCGTGCCCAACATGGTGACGGGTTGTTGGGCACGCTGCGCTTTGCCCAACCTACGATGCGGGCACGACGGGCCGCCGCGTGACATGACGATCAATCAGGCCAACCCCATACTCGATGCCGCCCCCGGCATCTATTTCATGTTCGACGCGGAAGGCCGCTTCGCCGGCTGGAACCGCGCCGGACTGGAAACCTTTGGCCTTACACCAGCGGATGTTGAACACCTACGTCCACTGGACGTGGTGCCGCCCGACCAGAAGGAACGGGTATCACAGGCCATTGCCAGCATATTGAGCGGCGAGTCGGTGACTCTGGAACTGGATCTGATCGTCGCCGACGGTAGCCGCCACACCTTTTATGGCATCGGCCTTCTGATGGAGCATGAAGGGCGGCCTTACGTCACCGGTCTCTTTGTGGACATCACCGAGCGTAAACAGGCCGAGGCGCGATTGCGGCGGAGCAATGAAATCCTGGAATGCGTCAGCCGCCTGCTCACCCTCTATGTCGGCGACAGCGACGCGGACACGGTTTTCTCGACCGCCCTCGCCGACATCCTGCGTCTCACCGGCAGCCAATACGGTTTCATCGCGGAACTGAAACACGAGGCGGACGCCACGCCCTATCTGCAATCGCTGGCCATTACCCGGATGGACTGGGACGCGGCCGCGCGCCGCTTCTACGACGAGAACGCGCCTTCCGGTTTCCGCTTCAGCGCCCGCGACAGCCTGGCCGCCGCCGTGCTCGACGGCGCCCCGGTGATCGCCAACGACCCCGCCCACGACCCGCGCAGTTGCGGCCGCCTGCCGCCTGGACACCCTTCCCTCGACGCCTTCCTCGGCCTGCCGTTGCTGCGCGGCGGAAAAATCCTCGGCAGCATCGGCCTGGCCAATCGCGCTGGCGGCTACGACGAAGCCCTGGTGGCGGAACTGCGCCCCGTGGTCGAGGCCTGCGCCCAGCTTCTGGAGGCCTGCCTCGGCAACCGCGCGCGCAAGCAGGTGGAGACCACCCTACGCATGTACGAACGCATGGTTTCCTGCATGCCCGACCATCTCTCCGTTCTCGGCCGGGATTACCGTTACCTCGCGATCAACGATACCTATCTGCAACACCACGGCCAGGCGCGCGAGGACATCATCGGCCACAGCGTGGCGGAACTGCTGGGGCAGACCCTGTTCGACACGCGGTTGAAGAAAAAACTGGACCGCTGCCTGGCCGGCGAGCGGGTGCATTACAGCGACTGGTTCGATTTCCCGGCAACGGGGCGCCGCTTTGTCGATGTGACCTATACCCCCTATCGGGATGACGATGGCCGCATCACCGGGGTGATCGTGGCCGGGCGCGACCTGACCGATCTGGAACAGGCGCACCAGACGCTGATGGAGACCGAAACGCGCTACCGGTTGATGGTGGATCAGATGGCGGACGCTTTGTTCATCACCGACCTGAATGGCCGCATCGTGGATGTCAACCAGCGCGCCTGCGACACCCTGGGCTACACCCGTGCGGAATTGTTGGCCCTGAACGTGCTGGATGTGGAACAGGACTTCGATCTGGCACGAGCCACCGCGCTTTGGGAAGCGTTACAGCCCGGCCACACAGTGACCATTCATGGGCATCACCGGCGCAAGGACGGCATGGCATTCCCGGTGGAAATCCGGGTGAGTTGCATTGAACTGAACGGCAAGCGGCTCTTGCCGGCGTTGGCACACGACATCAGCGAGCGCGTCCAGGCGGAGGAAAAACTGAACCAGGCCGCTGTGGTGTTTGAAAACGCCCAGGAAGGCGTGATGGTGACCGACCGCCACGCGCGCATCCTCGCGGTCAACCCCGCCTTCTGCGAAATCACCGGTTATAGCGAGGCGGAAGTGCTCGGCGCGACGCCGGCCAAGTTCAAGTCTGGGCGGCATGACACCGCTTTTTATCAGGCCATGTGGCGCGCCCTGAGTGAAACCGGCCGCTGGCAGGGCGAGGTGTGGGACCGGCGCCGCGATGGCGAGATTTTTCCCAAGTGGCTGTCCATCAGCGCGGTGCGTGACGCCGACGGGCAGATCGTGCGCTATGTCTCCCTGTTCGCCGACATCACCCACTTGAAGGAATCCGAGGCGCGCCTGGAGCACCTGGCGCATTTCGACGTGCTCACCGATCTGCCCAACCGCCTGCTGTTCACTTCGCGCCTGGAGCACGCGGTAGACCAGGCCAGGCGCCATGGCCAGCGCATCGCCCTGCTGTTCCTCGATCTGGACCGCTTCAAGACGGTGAACGACAGCCTCGGCCATCCGGCCGGCGACGAACTGTTGATCACGATCGCGCTGCGCATCCGCAAACGCCTGCGCGACGAGGACACCCTGGCGCGCCTGGGTGGCGACGAATTCGTCATCCTCCTGGAACAACTGGACGAGGCACAGATGGCCGCCATCGTCGCCCAGGATTTATTGCAGGTTCTCGCCGCGCCGGTGCAACTCAGTGGCGGCCATGAGGTGTTCATCGGCGCCAGCATCGGCATCAGCCTGTTCCCAGACGATGCCGACAATGCCACGCGCCTGGTGAGCAGCGCGGATGCCGCTCTCTACCAGGCCAAGGAGCAGGGCCGCAACACCTACCGTTTCTATACCGAAGCCCTGACCACGGCGGCCAACGAGCACCTGGCCCTGGAAACACGGTTACGCCGTGGCCTGGAACGGGGTGAATTCATCCTGCACTACCAGCCGCTGATCGACGCCCACAGCGGCCGCGCCGTCGGAGTCGAGGCCCTGGTGCGCTGGCAGCCACCGGGGAAAGCCCTGGTGCCGCCAGCCAAGTTCATTCCCATCGCCGAGGAAACCGGCCTGATCGTGCCCCTGGGCGAGTGGATATTGCGTAGCGCCTGCGCCCAGGCCCGCGCCTGGCTCGATGCCGGCCTGCCGCCGCTGGTGATGGCGGTGAACCTGTCCGGACGCCAGTTCCAGGCCGCCGATATGGCGGAACTGGTGCGCGCGGTGCTGCTTGATACCGGCCTGCCGGCGCGGCTCCTGGAACTGGAACTGACCGAGAGCGTCATCATGGAACAGGCTGACCAGGCCATCGCCACCCTGGATGCCCTCAAATCACTGGGCGTGCGCCTGACCATCGACGACTTCGGCACCGGCTATTCGTCGCTGGCTTATCTCAAGCGTTTCCCCATCGACAAACTCAAGATCGACCGGAGTTTCGTGGATGGCCTCGCCGACGACCCCAACGACCGCGAGATCGCCGCCACCATCATCGCCATGGCGCGCAGCCTGAATCTGGAGGTGCTCGCGGAAGGCGTCGAAACGGAACAGCAACTGGCCTTCCTGCGCCTGTACGGCTGCGACCAGTACCAGGGCTACCTGTTCAGCAAACCGATCCCGGCGGATGAATTCGAACGCTGGCTACCGGGTTTTGTTCATCCGGCACGGTGAGAATCGGGGGTAAGCCGCGATCGTCCAGTAGGTCAGGAGGATGGCTCGGCAGCATCAGCGGCAGGTTCGCTGAACCGTCGAATCGTCAGGGCGCAGCGTTGTTCAATCAGGGCAATGATTCGCTCAATCACTGTATGACCTGCAAAGCGGTGTCCTGGGTCGGATTGGAGCTTGCGCGCGGTGGGGGGCAGCGACTTCGCCAACTCCAGAATTCGCCTTTTGGCCTGCGCCTTGGCAAGGCCTACGCCTTCTGCAAATTGATCCCAGTGCCGCTTCTCTACTTCGCTGAACTTGTACTTGCTGCCGATCTTCATCGCCATCTTCGTCGTCAGTGTCGGATACACCGCTGTCGAAAGCGTGTCGTAGCACGGTGCCAGTACGGGGGGCTTGCCCGACTTTCCACCCAAATACAGCAGTGAGAAATTCTTGGCGTGCGCATCATGATTGCCGATCAACGCATTGAAGATCACATAGTCGAACAGCCGCAGCACCTGGGGCGCACCGGGCCGCGTGGCACGGCGTACCAGATCGAAGCATTGCGCCAGATCCGGGCCACCTTCGTTCCGGTATTTCATTTCGGGCACCACACCCAGCGCCTGGCAGAAATCCTCTTGATGCAGGCGCTGCCGGCGCCCCTGAGCATTCACGACTCGGTCGTAGCGCTCAACCAACAAGAACGGGCGGTTCAAGACGGCGTGAACGTGTGACCTCGCCGGCTTGAGTTTCATGGCCTCGGCCAGCGCCATGCAGAAGCCTTCGTTGAGCACGCTATCTTCAACCGCATGGATGGCGGGCTTCAGGATGTGGGAGTTGGGCGTGCCATTGCGCGGCAGGCCAATGCGCGCGCCATCAAAAACCACGGGCAGTTTGTCCTGGGCGCCCGCCAATGAAAGCCGCAAGCCGTCAAAGCCTGCCAGCATGGGGCGACGCGGCAATTCCTCCAGGATGGCCACGACTTCCTCGTCGCTCAGCCATTGAACGTCATCGTTGCGGGTAGGCACAGGCAAAGCCTGCCCCGGCTCAAGGAACGTCACGGCCCCGGCGCATTCGCCACCGATGTGATCCAACAGCGCAAAGTCGTTCTGACCTGAGACCTGGAATTGCTGCGCGATCAGGCGGCGCATCTGCCCCTCTGGCAGCAGACCGGCAAAGAAGGGGCGCGTCTTGTGATCGTCGAACGGCTCCCCTTGCAGGGGGAGGGAGGCTGACAAGGCAACGGCGTTCGGCAGCGATAGCCAGGCGGGCGCGTAATAAAAACTCAGTCGGCCATCCACCAACGCCAAGGTGCCGACCCGGTCGGCGAATAGCCAGACCTCCAACTCATGCACCATGGTCGTTGCCCTGGTGTGGGTCTTCGGCAGTCGCGGATGGCAACCCGCTCAGTTGGAGCTCTCCACCCAGGGCATCAATGACCCTCAGCACGTTTTCCAGTCGCAAGGTGGGCTTGCCCGCTTCAAGATCGACGATGAAGCGCACGCCCACCCCTGCCGCCAGAGCCAACTGGGGCTGTGTCAGCCCGATCTGCTTACGGGCGGCACGAAGTGCGTCGCCGAGTTGTTGAGGTGAGCGAATGGATGTCATGGCCTTATCAGTTTCCCGTTCGGGAAATTATTGGCCAGAACCGCTACCCGTGCAAAATATATTTCCCGATCGGGAAATTTATGCGGTTTTGCGTGCCGTTGTTACGAGCGATAAAAATCCCAGAAAAGGGCCATAACGGTGTACCTGCGGGGGGGCGAAGTCTGCAAGCCATAAACGAAAAACCCCGCCAACACTGGCGTGCGGCGGGGTCGGTCGTTATTGCAAGATACTGATTTTGTTACAGTTAATGGTGGTGTGCGGACACCAGGGTCGAAACACGGCTCTCCGGCAAATGATGGCGTTTGATGCTGTTTAGGTACTATATGCGGACGCCGGTTCGATTCCCGTTTAAGTGCCTATTCAAGGGTATTTTCCACTTGGCTTTTCCGCGCAGCAACGCATGAATGCGGTCCCGGCAACGTATTCAACGGAAAAGTACATGGAAATCACATTCCGTCACATCACCCAGCGGGAACTTGCCATCCGCTGGAACAAGGCACAAAGCACCATCGAGCGGTACCGGGCTGACGGTAAGGGGCCTCAGTATTTAAAGATCGGGGGGCAGGTGATCTATCGCATCGAGGACATTGAAGCATTTGAGCAATCGTGCCTGCGCGGAATGGCCCACGTTTTGGGAGTCATTTCGAAGATTTGATCTCTGGACGTCGGTTCGAATGCGGTTTTCGGAATCGAACTGTACATGCAGTGACGGTTGACGCAGGCAGGTGGTGCTGAGGTGCCCAGGCACAGTATGTTGCGAGTCACTGAGATCCTGCGACTCGATGTCTCGGCTTCCTGGCTCAGCGCTGCTTGTTGGCTTGGGACAGGACCGAAGCCGCCAGCTCCTTCGTTTCTTTGGCGTATCGATCGCTGGCCAAAACGCGTGCAGCCTTGTCTTCCATTTTGGCCCCGGTCTGTTTGTCGCCGCTGCGCTGAGACAGTGCCGAAGCGGCCAGGCTCTTGGCCACTTGCGACGAACTGCTGCTTTGCAGCGTTTCCGACGCCAGTCTGCCAACTCGTGAGGACGTCTGCTTTGTGTTCTTGGACATCGCTGCTCCTTTCACATCAGAATTTGGAGGCGGGCCGGAACGGCACCACCTTGTTACCTTGGGCTGGTTGGTCATCAACCGGCTTCTGGGTTGCTTTCAGTCGCGCAAACTCGACGACATTGGTTTTGCCCTGGAAGTAACCTTCGGGCAATCCGGCGAGTGCTTCAATGTCGCCCGCAGCCAGTCCGATGTGCCTGGGAATGGCCTCCAAGGGCATGACTTTCTCTTCAACCAGCAGATCAATGGTGCGACGAAGCAGGCGAGGTTGCTCCGGTCGACGATCCTCGTCTCCGGGCTCCGACTTCGCCCCCCACCGAGCAGAGCGACGTTTGAAAAGCATCAGAGCGCCATCTTCATCCAGCAACTCAAGAGCCTTCAGTCGCATGATGATCGCCGCCGCCGATACACCCCAACGGCGCTTCAGCAACAACAAGTCATCCAGAGTCGGTGGCACGCGAACTTCGCTGGCGAACGTTTCGGCGGGCAGCAAAAACGCGCCTGCGAAACGGTGAGCCTGCGTTTCCATCATCTTGTGGCGCGCGTTGTCTGTCGTGCGCTGAATGTGACGATGCAGGACTAGATGCCCGACCTCGTGGGCAAGATCGAAGCGACTGCGGTACCCATTGTTTTTGTCAGCGGACAAGAGAATGAGCGGTCGCCCCAATACTTCACTCCAGGCCGACAGCCCTTCGATCTGAGCGATGCCGGTTTCTTCCCGGACAACGATAACTCCTGCGCCTTCCACGGCCAGCGCCAAGTCTTGAATCGCCGAACGGCCCAGACGCCACAGATCCCGGCATTCGCTGGCAGCCTTCTCGATGTCCTCGTCAGTGATCTCTTCCGGATCGGTGTAATCGCGAGAAGGCAAATTGACATCAGGGTAGTCAACGTACTCCATCAGGGCTGCGGCCACGTCCTGTGCCCACTCAAGGCGGGCTTCAAGCATGGCTCGAGCCGCAACGTGTGCAGACGCATTGCTACGAAAAAGCGGCAATGACAACTTCGCCCCGTGCGCACGCGTAAACCATTCCGGCGTGACATTGACCACTCCAGCAAGGCGTTCAAGCGCGTCACGCTCGGGCGCTTGCGTTCCTGCGCGCCACTTACTGATGGTCGCCGGTGACACATCGACCATCGAGGCCAGCTGGACTTGAGTCAGACGGCGGGCCGCAAGAATTTGGCTAAGTCGATCCTTTTGAAATCCCTGTACACCGCCCCTGCTCATGATCCTGTTCCGTCTTTGTCTTGTTGTTTGCCAATGTTCTTTTTCAGCTTCGGCACTGCCAAGTCGTTCTGCCCTGCTATCGGCTGCTGGTCGTAGCGCTTGATGAATGCGTCAATGGGTTCCCGGAAGAGCCAGCCCTGCATGTGGCGATCTGGGACCGCGATTTCGATGGAGACGGGCGTGTCCGGCTGACTGTGCAGCGATCCTGCAAAGCAAGCCACGATGAACACAACCGCTTGAGACGGTTCCACGTAGTCGGAAAAGAGTCCGGGTTGAACAAGCGGCTCGATGGCAGCGTTTGCCAAGGACATCTGTTTTCGGGTTTCGCTACGCCGCCCGCTGTTCCAGACTCCATACTTGGTGTTGAACCGTGCCAAGGTGAAGATCCCGGCTCGGCCTGTGACGATCTGATTGCCGCGCAGCGGTGAAGGAGATGCGTCCGCGACGGCGAGTGCGCGGTGGAACGACTCATTCATATGGAAATGACGCAACTGACCGACCACGCTGGGCAAGTGCCCGTCATCCATTCCTCGCGCTGCGGCATAGGCACGTTGAGCGCCGACCAGCTTGGCTTCTTCGAGGCCCATGACAAGCTCACGCGGGACATTCCTCACGAGCAGGTCATGAATCGTTTCTTGGTTTGGCTGGGCCATCGGCAACTCCGTCGTCGGATTTCGTTAATCAGGATTCTATCATCAAATAGTTTCGCTTAAAAGGGTTGAACATATGAAATGATGCGATTGAGACTGTAGTTGGCACGACTTGTAGATGCCCGATCCGCACCAGACCAAGGCGCCGGTGGTGACCAAAGATCTACGATGTAGCTGATAAAGCGACGGGCTTGGCACTTTGCGAGATCAGCGCACGCAACTTGGCCACTGCGTCGGCGGGGTTGTGGGGCAACGTGGCAAAGCCAATCTTTTTCCGGTTATCAAGGCTCCATGGGCTGTTCTGCTCGGCATGGGGGGTATCAGATTTTGATGGGTCGAAGGGATACGCCAAGAGACCCCAGGTTTCAATTCCAACGGGTGCTTGAAAGCGCCCCAGGTAGGCGGCCATCTGGTACAGGTCGTCGCGCTGCGGTCCATTTGGTGAGCTGGCAGACGGATGAAGGGACTTGTATTTGGCATCAACCACTCCTCTGATGATGGAGCCTGAGAGCAGGATGGCGTCGGGTATCAATGTGCCCAGACCTTGGCCCGAGACTTCGCTGTGGAGCAGTTTCTTGGTGGCAGACTTATCTCGGGTGCCGTGAGTTACGGTCAGCGGTGCGGCAGCCTTGCGCAACACGCTGAGCACGTACAACTCCCACAGCTCCGCAACGTCAAGCAGGACGCCCTTTGTCTCACCACTGGTATCGATGTCCGCAGCTAGGCCTCTGCGGTTGGCGATCTGCCGCGAAAGCTCAGCGATAGGGGCGAAGCCCGCCGTGATCGGCGTGTAGCGAATCCGGTCCAGTTCGGCCTTCGTCGGCACGCGTGGTCGCGCACCGGTGACAGCCTTTAGATGGGGAAGGAGCTCCTTGGCACGCGTAGGCAGCCATTTTTCGTCCGGCACTCCAAGCCACCGCCGCAGAACCTCGTAGGCGGCGACGATGGCATCGGATGCCGCGTGATCCAACGACCGCTCCGAACGGATAGACACGACCTGCCCACCACCCGTGGCGATCAAGCGCAGAGATGCCGGGACATCAATCCGTCCCCTAACCGTCGCGCCTATTGTCGCCACTTCGCGGCGAAGTGCAGGCAGCCCATGCCGAGCCGCCTCGACGAAGCCGTGGGCCCAAACGGACGCGAGAAGTTGGGCAATGAACGATTCGTCCTCCCGGAGCTTTCCGGGCGCGTCGGTCAACACGACCGACGTTGCTTCAACAAGCCAATTCCGAAGCGCGGCCAGACCAAAACGTGGCTCAATGGTCAGGCTGTGCCCCACGAAGGAAATCGAGCCTACATACCGACCAGCCCACCACGTGCCGTCCCAAGCACAGTAGACGATGGGTTCGTCCTCATTCCTCTCGCCTGAGATAGGAACGACAAGGTCCGAGGCTCGCACATTGCTTGCCAGCCTACGCAGCCAGTTGACTTCGGCTGTCGTCGGTTGCGGAACAAGCGGCGAGCAGTCACGGGCTACAAGTTTCACTCGGTCACCGATGGCTTGAGAAGAACCTTGGACAGCCGCTCGAGCTCGACATTACGCGCGGTTGCGTCCAGTCCAGCGAGGTACTGCTCCAGCAATGGGCGAAGGGATAGGTTCCACACCTGCACGACGGGTTCCAACGCTTCACCCTTCTTGTTCCAAAGGTAGTTTTGTTTGCGTGTGGGCCGAGCACCGAGGAAGTTGCGCAAGAACACGACCACATCGAGCAGGTAGGTGTGCCCGATCTCGTACTGCGAGCCAAGCAGCGGGCTGTGGTGGATCTGCCTGTTCAAAGCCGCCGCCGCCGCTGCCAATTTGCGGAAGTCCGGTTCGATGCGATCCCACTCCAGCCCCGATTTCAGATCCTGCCATTTGGATTCGGCGGCACCGACCAGAGCCTCGGCGTCAAACGGGCACAGTAGCCACAGGAAGCGGCGACGCAGCGCGAAGTCGATCTGCTCGATGGACTGGTCGATCAGGTTCATGGTGCCGATCACGTACAGATCGTCCGGGATGCGCAGCTTCATTGCTGCCCCGTCGCCATTGCGTGCCGGAAGCTCAATCGTCTGATTGCGATTTTCAAGCAAGGAGAAGCACTCGCCGAGCATCCGACTCAGATCCGTCCGGTTCATTTCATCCAGGATCAGGATGTGCGGCAGACGTTCCGAGCGTGGCTGCTGCTCAATGTCCTCAATCAGTTTTGGAAGGTAGGCAGCTCGATATTCCGTGCCACCGCTATTCGAAATGTGTAGTGCGCGGATGAAGTCCTCGTAGCTGTAGGCCGGATGCAGCTGTAGTCGATGCACA
Organism: Pseudomonadota bacterium; assembly: GCA_030684775.1. Taxonomy (GTDB): domain Bacteria; phylum Pseudomonadota; class Gammaproteobacteria; order Burkholderiales; family Thiobacillaceae; genus PFJX01. The sequence continues at coordinate 1,556 of JAUXXW010000022.1, read as the reverse complement.
TTGTCGCGGATCGCGGATTCGATAGCAGATTGCGACTGGAAGTAGCGAGCCGGGCCCATCTGGCTCAGTGCCGCAGATCGGATAACTCGCTCAGCCAGTTTCTTGGCGCGGAAAGTCTTGCCAGTACCCGGCGGGCCATAGAGGACGATCTGCTTCTTGTGCTGGATGATCTCCAGCGGCGCGCCTTCAGATGCGCCCTCGCTATCGTCGTACCAAGCCTCGACCAGCGGTGACCAGTAAAAGTCCGGCTCCTGGTCGGGAAGCAGCTTTTCGAGCGCCTGGCGGATGGCTAAGATCGCCCGGTCATCATCCTCTGCTTCTGCAGTGACCAGCCCCGAGAAAGCCTTGATGACTCTGCGCTTGTGATTGCCACTTGCTATGCGCTCGAAGTGCTCGGGGAACAGGAGATGAAGAAGCATGTGCCGGAGCTGCTTCGACTCTGCATCCTCAATGCTGTCCACGACCTCTTGAAAGAGCCACGGATCGGCCGCCACCTCTACCTGCCGATCCTGTGGCAGCTTCTTCCACGCGATGGCGAGCTCGATCAGAAAGGCGATCTCGAAGGGGCGGCGGGTGTTGTAGCCCTGGCCGCCACTGCCGATTCCGTTAGCGAATGCAGTGGATACACCGTGGGACTCTGGCAGGGTGTCGCCGCCCCAGCTGAGAACCTCGTTCACGACCTGCCGCTTGCGCACGCCACCGACACTGGATGGGAACAGGAAGTACACGCTCAAGATCTCTGCAGCAAGACGGGACACATCTTGTCCGGCTTTGCCGACTTGGTCTTTGAACTTGTCGATGAACGTCCGGTCGCCTTCGTCGGGGGTGTCAACGAAGGCTTTGTGGATGCGATCCAGAACGTCGGGACGCCAAACAGAAGCGTCGGCGAACAGTAGCGAGCCGTCACGCAGGAGGCAGTTGGCGCGAAATGAGTCTGCCGCCTGGTAGATCTTGCTGGTGTCGTGTTCTGAGTAGCGTGCCATGAGCCCCCTCTACCTAAGTTCGCTGGCACCTCTACGAGCGTACCGTTCTGATCCTGAATCTCTCTCCTCGGCGCAACCCCTACGTAAGCGCAGCTGCACTAGCTGCCATTGTACGCTTTTTCACATGAACTGAAATGACTACTTGCTGCCCACACGAACTGTTTGTATAGTTTGTGTGTTTCATGATCTGATAGAACCCCATGCCGCCAAGAAAGAAAATTGATGCCAGACAGCCAAGCCTGGGCTTAGGTTTACAGGAAAAGAATCCAAAAGAGGCGTTCCGAAACATTCGGAACTACCTTGCAGGACAGTTTGTTGGCGCAACCCGAGATGACTCACTTCTTGATGAGGTGTTGAAGTGTCTGTTTTGTAAACTTGTTATTGAGCGCGGGGAGTTGCCCCCCGTGGATCTCGCTACGCAACCCTTTGAGCTTTCAAAGCAAGTGCGGTCCGTATTCGCAACAGTTCGCACCGATTTTCCGGAAATCTACACTGAAGATTCTGAGATATTGCTTGATCCAGCATCCTTGCAATTTGTGATGCAGGAGCTCGATTTCTCCATCATGGATTCCG
>JAUXXW010000021.1 GCA_030684775.1 Pseudomonadota bacterium | reverse complement strand
CCGTAGGTTGGGCAAAGCGCAGCGTGCCCAACGAACCGTCGTGGTGTTGGGCACGCTTCGCTTTGCCCAACCAACGCCACTACCGATAGTGGGTGTATGTGTTAACCCGATAAGCACGGTTCAATCCAGCAGTTCGTGGGCGCCGTCGCAGAAGGGCGGGTTGGCGGTGTGTTTGCAGGCGCACAGCCAGACCGGGCCCGCGGCTTCCACCTTGAACGAGGTGGGGGTGAAGTCCGTACCCGCGTGTGAGCCATCACAGAACGGCTGGGATTTTGAACGGCCGCAACTGCACCACCAGTATTCGCCCGGCTCCAGGTTGGCTTCGATCGGTTCTTTACCCGCCACGATGGGTTCGCTCATGCTGTTTCCTCGCTTTTGAATAGATAGCCCGCCGATTGGCGGGTGCGCGCAGGTTACAGGGGCTTTTCGTCAGCGTCAGCCATGCCGTGGGTAGGGGGAACGCGGCTACGCCATGCGCAACGCCATGAGCGGCGGCTCATCCAGCAGGTCACGGGTCGCCAGCCAGCCGGCGATCAGAACCAGCCCGACACCGCCGCAGACACCGAACAGCCAGATCCAGGGGTCGGGGCTGTGCGGCAGGTCGAACACCCTGCTGGCCAGCACCCAGGCCAGGACGCTGGCGGCGCCCGCCGCGACCAGGCCGGCGAGCAGGCCGAGGAGGGCGAATTCGCTGGCCAGCGCCGCGCGCAGGGTGCGCTTCGAGGCGCCCAGGGTGCGCCAGAGGCCGATTTCCCGGGCGCGTTCGGCGCGCCGCGAGTAGAGCGCCGCGAGCATGACCAGCACGCCCACGCCCAGGCTGAAGAGAAACACCAGTTGCACCGCCTGGCTGACCCGGTCGGTCAGGCCGCGCAGCTCGTTGAGCATCTGGGCCACGTCGATCACGGTCAGGTTGGGAAAGGCGGCGACCAGGCCGGCGAGCACGGCGCCGCGCTCGGGGGGCAGGTGGAAACTGGTGATGTGGCTCTTCGGCATGGCGTTCATCGCGCCGGGCGGGGTGGCGACGAAGAAGTTCACCCGGAAGGAATCCCACTCGACCTTGCGCAGGCTGCTGACATGGCCGGAAAGCGGCAAGCCGCCGACGTCGAAGTCGAGCCTGTCGCCAAGCCGGATGTTGAGCGTCTTGGCGATGCCGGTTTCCACGGTGAAACCCGTGGTTTGCCCGGGCCACCACCAGTGGCCCGCTTCCAGTTCGTTGTCGGGCGGCAGTGTGGCGAGTTCGGAGAGGTTGAATTCTCGTTCCGCCAGGCGGCGCGCGCGGTCTTCCAAATAGTCCTCGGGCTGGACGGGGCGCCCGTCGATGGCGGTCAGGCGGGCGCGGATCATCGGGTACAGGGTCGCGTCCGGAATGCCGTTTCCCGCCAGCCAGGCTTGCACCGGCGCCACTTGTTTCGGCTGGATGTTGATGACGAAGCGATTGGGCGCGCCTTCCGGCACCTGATTACGCCAGGCATCGAGCAGATCGCCACGCACCAGGGTGAGCAGCAGCAGAGCAAGCAACCCCAGGCTCAGGGCCATGGCCTGGAGCGTGGTTTCCCAGCCGCGCTGTCTGAGCCCGAGCAGGCCGAGACGCGGGCCGGGGGGGAGGTGCCGCGCCAGCCGGGCAAGCGGCCACAACATGGCCTGAATCAACGCCGCCGCGAGCACCATCACCCCCAGCACGCCGCCGCTGACGATCAGGGCGAGACGGGTTTCTCCGGCCTGCCACCAGATCAGCCCGGCGACCAGAGCGAGGCCGACCAGATGGGCGAGCCACGCGCCGCCCGCGACGGGTCCAAGGTCACGGCGCAGCACGCGCAGCGTCGGCACCCGTGCCAGGCGCAACAGGGGGGGCAGGGCGAAGGCCAGGATCAACGCCACGCCGGCCAGTATGCCCAGCCCGAACGGTTGCCAGGAGGCCGCCGGCAGGCCCAGGCGCAGCACCCCGCCGAGAAGATTCGCCAGCGCCAGTTGCGTGACCCAGCCAAGCAGAGCGCCGAGCAGGCCCGCCACCAGGCCGAGGCCGCCCAGTTGCAGGAAATACAGGCTGAGCAGGCGGCGCTGGCTGGCGCCGAAACAGCGCATCAGGGCGTATTGGTCGAAATGCCGTTGCACGTAGCGGCGCAGCGCCATGTGGGTGGCGGCGGCGGCGAGCACCACGGTGAGCACGGCGGCCAGGCCCAGGTAGCGCTGTGCCTTGTCGAGGATCTGGCGCAGTTCCGGGCGGGCATCGCGCACGTCTTCCAGCTTCTCGCCGCGCGTCAGGAGCGGCTCGCACCAGGCGCGGAAATCGGCCACGTCCTGATCGCCGCCGGCAACCAGCAGGCGGTAGTTGATACGGCTGCCTTCCTGCACCAGTCCGGTCTTGTCCAGGTCGGCCGCCGTGAGCAGCACACGCGGCGCCAGGGCCATGAAATTGCCGCCGCGTTCGCCCTCGAAGGTCAGGATGGCGGCAACCTCGAAGCGCGCGGCGCCGAGTTCCACCTCGCCGCCGACCCGCACGCCCAGTTCGCTGGCCGCGCGCGAGTCCAGCCAGACTTGCCCGGGGCCGGGCAGGTCGCGGGTGGGCGCATCCTCGGCAAACGGCGCCGGGGCGACGCGCAGGCTGCCGCGCAAGGGATAACCGGCTTCCACGCCCTTGATGCCGGCCAGCAGGTTCTTTTCGATCCTGGAATAGTCGCATGGCGACTCTTGAAGCTCCCCTCTCCCCTTGGGAGAGGGGCTGGGGGTGAGGGAACCGGGCATGGGGCATTTTCCATGCCCGGTGGCCAGCGCCATGCTCAGGAATGCCGCGCTGGAACTGACCTCCAGGCCGCGTCGCCGCGCCTCTTCGGCGAAGGAGTGGGCAAGCGGATGGTCGGAAGCGATCGCCAGATCAGCCGCCAGCAAGGTGTTGGCTTCGCGCCCCAGCGCCTGTTTCACCCGGTCGCCGAAGAACGCCACGGCGGTCAGGCTGGCCACCGCCAGCGCCACGGCCAGGACCAGGACGCGGATTTCACCGGCGCGCCATTCGCGGGCAAGGAAGCGGAGAGAGAGAGGAAGCATGGGCAGTTGGAAGTCGGTTGCGATGTGGGGTTTTGCTCCCCCCTTTTTTAAAGGGGGGCCGGGGGGGATTTCTACGGTGGTTCAGTGGTTGGCACAGCAAAAACAAATCCCCCCTGCCCCCCTTTGGGAAAGGGGGGGGGTTAATCAATTCGCCACCAACCGCCCCGCCTCCAGCCTTAACTGCCGCTGGCACAGCGCGGCGAGGGCGGGGTCGTGGGTGACGACGACGAGGGTGGCGCCCTGGGCGCGGTTCAGTGCGAACAGGAGTTCGATGATCTGGGCGCCGGTGTGGACGTCCAGATTGCCGGTGGGCTCGTCGGCCAGGAGGATGCGCGGCGCCACGGCGAAGGCGCGGGCCAGGGCGACGCGCTGCTGTTCGCCGCCGGAAAGCTGTGACGGTCGATGCCGGACTCGCTCGCCCAGGCCGACCTGCTCCAGGTGGCCGCGCGCCACCTCGGCGGCGTTGGCCTGGCCGGCCAGTTCCAACGGCAGCATCACGTTTTCCAGGGCGGTGAGGCCGGGCAGCAACTGGAACGACTGGAACACGAAACCCATGCCGCGCCCGCGCAACGCCGCGCGGCCGTCTTCGTCGAGGTCGAACAGATTCTCCCCATCGAGCATCACTCGCCCGAAGCTGGGAACATCCAGGCCGGCGATCAATCCCAGCAGGGTGGATTTGCCGGAGCCGGAACTGCCGACGATGGCCACGCTCTCGCCGGGGTTCACGCTGAAGGAAACATCGGCGAGGATGTGCAGCGCGTCTTCGCCTACTTGTACCGATTTACCGAGGTTTTCGATGTCTATACGCATGTTGTTCATTTGTCTCTTGTTGCTGTTGAGCGGGCCGTTACCGGCAAGTGCCGGGGCTACGACCACCATCCTGGTATTTGGCGACAGTCTATCCGCCGCCTATGGCATTCCGCGCGAATCGGGCTGGGTGAGCCTGCTGGAAAGACGCTTGTCGGGATTTCGCGTAATCAACGCCAGCGTCTCCGGGGAAACCACCGCGGGCGGCCTCACGCGCTTGCCCCAGGTGCTGGCCGCGCATCGGCCGCACCTTACCATCATCGAACTGGGCGCCAACGACGGCCTGCGCGGCCTGCCTTTGCAGTACACCGCGCGCAACCTGGAGGCCATGATCGATCTGGCGAAAAAACAGGGCAGCGAGGTATTGCTGATCGGCATGCGTCTGCCGCCGAATTACGGACCGGCCTACATGCTCCGGTTCGAGCGGCTGTTCACGCGGGTGGCGAAGGCGAAAAACGTGCGCCTGGTGCCGTTTTTGCTGGAAGGCATGGCGGATCGGCGCGAACGTTTTCTGGCGGATGGTTTGCATCCGGACGCCGACGCGCAGCCGTTGCTGGTGGACAATGTCTGGCGTGAGTTGAAGCCCATGCTCAAGGAGAAACACGATTAGCAAGCCGCCACAGCCGCCATGTTGGGCACGCTTCGCTTTGCCCAACCTACGACTACTGCGTGAGTTGAAGCCCATGCTCAAGGAGAAACACGATTGGCAAGCCGCCACAGCCGCCATGTTGGGCACGCTTCGCTTTGCCCAACCTACGACTACTGCGTGAGTTGAAGCCCATGCTCAAGGAGAAACACGATTAGCAAGCCGCCACAGCCG
>JAUXXW010000015.1 GCA_030684775.1 Pseudomonadota bacterium | reverse complement strand
TTCAACAACGACAGTACCCTGACCTCGGCCTTGCTCGACCGCTTACTGCATCACGCCGAGTCCGTCGTCATCGAGGGACACAGCTACCGCATGCGGGATCAGGCCGGCGCCTGATTAACCCCCCCGCGTTTGCCGCCGCTGGCCACTCCAGAGTGGTCAGCGGCTTGTCATGGGCTCCCAACACAGCCCCAGGCTTGCCCCCCAGTACGGGGCTGAGTCCCTCCAGTTTCATGTCGTCACGTTTGCACCGGTTTCACGGCGGCGCGGACAGGGAGTGAACGGTTGCGGAAAAGCGCCAATGAAAAAGGCCTCCGAAGAGGCCTCGTCCCGTGGTCAGGTTGCCGCGCGGCACTTACCTGACGACAAGCACTTGAATCAAGGCGCGCCACCCGCCACGACAGTCAGCGTATCGCGAATCACGCCTGGTGCCTCGACGATGCGCATGAAGGTACCCATGCCCACATTCGGCCAGCCCAGGGCGATGCGGAAACGCGCGAACATATGCCCCGCCTTGTTGTTCACCACATAGATTTCATAAGGCAATGCCGCGATGTTCTCGACACCGGCGCTCTTCACCCACCAACCTTCGCCTTCCTTGGGATCGTTCAGCGCCACGCCGAATACCGCGAGCTTCTTGTCCGGCATGATGATTTCGTAGACCTTGGAGGTCTTGCCCTGGCCACGCGCCAAGTTGTCCTGGATGGTCTTCACCGCGTCGTCGAAGGAGAGGTGCTCCATGACCACGTTCTTGTCGGAGTCGAAGCCTTCCATCCCGAACATGTATTGGTAATCGGACAAGTCAATCTTGTCCACGCTGCCGCCGAACGCCTTGCCGGCACCCAGCGCCTTGGATAACTTGGCCTGGGCCGCTCTCACCGATCTCTGCGCATACGGATACTGCTTGCGAAAAAAGGCGCGCTCCCAATAGTCCAGGTTCATGTAAGACACCGTACCGTCGGACTTGACGCCGATGCGGATGGGCGCGCCGACAATATTGGCGCCACCCAGCTTATGCACGGTCGCCAGCAAACCCGCGTCAGTCACCACCACCACCCCATAACCGGGCAGTCCCGGCGGGGTATGTTTGCCCACCACCTCAAAACCAGCCTTGGTCAGCTTGGCCTCCACCTGAGACAGCACAGATGCGATATCACCGCCCGCGACCTTGTCGCCGTAGAAATAGGGGCTCAGAGCCAGCGCCAAGGGAGCCCAGATCAAGAGAGCAAGTACTGCAAGAAGTCGTTTCATCGCGCTTTCCGGTAGTGGTCAAACGGTGTGCATTCTAAACAAAAAAGCCGGGGAGGCCCCGGCTTCTCTGTGGGTCGTGGGAACGATCAGAACTGGCTGGCGTACTGCATACCGATTTGGTTCTGACTCATTTCCAGGGCATTCACGTGAATAGTACCCGTACCCGCGGCCATCGGGCCTTCAACTTTGTTATTGAATGCATGCATGATGCTGACAGAAACCTCGGCGCCCTTATCCAGTTTCCGCGTAACACCTAGTGTTAAATGGTTTTCTACAACGGCCGGAGCCAATAGATTGAAGTCAAGCTGATTATTGGCAATCGGTTGCTTAGCATAATTCCAACCAGCACGGAGAGTGGTCTTGTCGTCCATCTGATGCTGGACACCCAGCTTGTAGACGGTCACATCTTTCCAACCAAATCCCTTGCCATCGTCTTCGCCTAGATTGGTCGTCCCCGGCGTGTGGTTATTCGGGTTGGCAAGTGACTTGATATCACCGTATTGAATGGCTACGACATCAAACAACACAATCGTTTTAGGCGTTGCGTTAACAGCCATCCCCAAGCCATAGGTTGCAGGAATATTGAATTTTCCATGTTCTGCAAATAAATAATTATATTTATCGAACTTGGACATGGCGGTTTCAGGCTGATAAAAAGCACCAACTGTGAATTTATCGCTCATCTTGCCAGTCCAACCCAGCCTGACTCCAACCCCAGTAGAAGAGTCTTTACCATGATTACCAGGATCACCCGCGCCAGCCCCAGTACCGCAATTACCTCCGGGGGTATAACAAGTGAACATATCCAGGCCTCCCGCTTCGAAAGTCTGGTATACCAGATTCAGACTAGCCGCAACGGTATGTTGATCATTGATCTTCTTGGAAATAGTAGGAGCAATAAACAACTGCTCCATGTTGGTGAAAGTTCTGTCACCTGTCGTGTCATAAATTGACCTGTTGTAATCAACGTTCATTCCACCGTTGCCATAAACCGCCACTCCGTATGACAAGCCATTGCTGGCCTGACTAACATAAGCAAACTCGGGAATGAAGAACATATCCTTACGGTTGCCATCCTGCCAACCAATACCGCCGGGAATATTCGCGCCGCCAGCGCCCGTCCCACCCAAGAGACTGGCCGCACGATCCGGGCTGAACACGCTCAATCCAACTGCGTAACCCTGCTTCACCTGGGAAAGCGTGGCCGGGTTGGCCCCGATACCGAAACCATCCTCGGCATATGCAATGCCGGCGCCACCCATCGACTGGGATTTGACGCCCACGCCGTGAGCAAAATAACCATTAGTTGCAGAAGCCGAACCGGCAAAGCCAATGGCTGCCAGGGCGATCAAAAGTTGGGTCTTGCGCATATATATCTCCTCGAAAGCGCGTTTGAAAGTTTTCACCTGGATCTTCGCCCAAGCAAAACACGCCGCATGGTAGAGACGCAAGTCAACTGTCGCAAGTTGTTTCTGCGCGGAAATATGTGCGCTTGCAGCATATGCGCATACGCTAATATGTTGATTTAAATAAGAAAGCCGCCTACGGGCGAACCCGAGGCGGCTTAATTGGTACTAATTTACCAGCTTAGATATACAGGCAGATATCCGTTTCGCCGGCGAATTCAAAGAAGGTGGCGGCACCGCCGAATTCGACACCGTCGATGAAGTCACTGTGTTCGAAGCCGAAAAGTTCGACCGTCATCTGGCAGGCGATGAACTTGACTTCCGCTTCCTGGCACAGCTCGCGCAGTTCAGGAATGGATGCCACGCCGTTGTTCTTGATGGTTTGCTTCATCAGGGCGGTGGCGACGGACTCATAGCCCGGCACCAGGGCCTGCACCGCGTTGGGGATGTTCCAGTTGATACCCTTGAACCACTTCGGTCCAAACGGCATTTTCATAGGCATGCCCGGGTTACCCAGGGGACTGACCTTCAGGCAGCTGAGATCCTTGCGGAGCATTTGCAGGCCGTAAAAGGTGAAGAAAATCTGGGTTTCGTAACCCAACGCGGCGGCCGTGGACGCCAGGATAAACGGGGGGTAAGCCCAGTCCAGCGTGCCCTTGGTCGCAATGATCGCCAGCTTTTTTTGATCGTCCATCACAGCACCTCTCAAACTCGGTTAAAGAAACGAAGTGCTTACTTCTTCTTGATGAAGAAGGTGTACTCGCCGCCAGCTTCGGCGGAAGTGAGGAGTTCGTTGCCGGTTTGCTTGGCGAAGGCGGCGAAGTCTTTGACTGAACCCGGGTCGGTGGAGATGACCTTCAAAACCAGGCCGGAAGTCATTTCGTTCAGGGATTTCTTGCAGCGCAGGATAGGCAGGGGGCAGTTGAGGCCGCGAGCATCGAGTTCTTTGTCGAAATTCATGGTTTTTCCTTCAGAAAATTAGCAAGTACTAAAAAAAGCCGGCGTAATTTATACCGCTTGGGGGGAGATTGCAACGAGACGAAATGACCTGGATCAAGCGCCCTATCGGCCACCGGCAAGACCACGCGCCTCAGACTCAGGACAGGGCCGCGAGGGGCTTGCCGGAACGCGCCCAGGCCATGATGCCGCCGGATAGATTGTGCATGTTCTCGAAGCCCTTGGCGGCCATGAAGGCACACGCTTGCGCGGATCGGGCGCCGGAATTGCAGTAGATCACCACGGGTTTGTTCTGCGGAATTTCCGTGGCGCGCAGCGGCAGGAGGTGCAGCGGGATGTGGATGGCTCCGTTGATGACGCCACGCGACACCTCGCCTTCGGTGCGCACGTCGATCAGATGGATTTGTTCCTTATTGGCATCGAGATCATCGACGCCCAGTTCCTTGATGTTGTACATGCCAAACATATTCGCCCCTCTCATGAACAAATATTAGAGCGCGCTAATATATCTTGTTTCTCCTTTTATTTCAATTACCTATTTCGCTACGAGCATTGCGCGGCGCAACAAGTTCGTGGCGAGAGGCAAGGCTGTTTCCGTACAGCCGCGTGCCGGCCAGCGCGGTCGGGCGCGTGGGGCGGGACATTTCCAGCATCGGCGCCGCACTCAAGCGGCGGTACGAGCCGTTGGGGGAACCGGCGCGGAGGTGAATCGCGAAATCCTCGAAACCCACCCAACACGTCGCCGCGAATTCGTCAAGACTGGCGGCTCCCGCCGTCAGGGCAAATTTGTTCTGACCTTCAGCCGTCATGGCTTTGTGTGAGCTACCCCGCCCTATGAAACAACTGCCGTAGGATGTGGTGAGCGCAGCGAACCGCATCAACTTGGCACGGGTGGCATGATGCGGTTCGCTGCGCTCACCACATCCTACGGGGGGCCTTCGATTCCGGCTGTTTCACAGTAATTCAAAGGCTTATCGTGAGAACAAATTAGCCGTGCTCCCGCCGTTGCCATGCTGCTCGCCGCCTGCGCCAAGCCGGCCCGCGCCCTGTCTTACGGGGGCTGCGTGGTCACCACCATACCCACAAACACGGTCACCGCTCCCTGACCGGCGCGGTGTCGCCAGCGGCGTCGGTCGTCACCCCTTTTCGGGCGGCGACCGACGCCATTTGCCCTGGGCCCACGTCCACCCTCGTCCCACCATCCCAGGGCATATTTATTCTGACGATAATTCATTGAATTACCGCCATTCCCGCGCAAGCGGGAATCCAGTGTGTTCATCAAATTGGTTTTTTAACGGCCTGATGAGACGGTGGAATCTGGATTCCCGCCTGCGCGGGAATGACGGCCGAAGGCCAGAATTTATCTGCCCTGGGTGCGCACGGCGCACCAGCGTGTTTCTTGTGAGACGCAGCAAACGGAGGAGATTGCCCGTTCATCACCGAGAATGGCGCCGATCACCCTGTCAGGTTGAGGCGTCTGACGGTCGGCCGGCTGCTAGAATGCCGCACTCCCCGCCCCGCCCACTCCCATGTCCCTGCTTACCGCCATTCTTCTCGCCAGTACCGCCGGTGGTGTGTTGTCCGTGCTGTTGGCGACCGTGGCGTTGCGGATGAAGGCGGAATGGGTGCCGGTGATGGTGAGCTATTCCATCGGCGCCCTGCTTGGCGCGGCCTTCCTGGAAATTCTGCCGCACGCGCTGGAACACGCGGGCAGTATGGAAGCCCTGAGCGCCACCGTGCTGGGCGGCATTCTCGGTTTCTTCATCCTGGAAAAGCTGGTGCTCTGGCGCCACTGCCATACCGAGCACTGCGAAGCGCACGGGGCGGACATCCCGCAACACGACCACGGCCGCTCCGGCCTGATGATTACCGTGGGCGATACGGTGCACAACTTCGTCGACGGCGTAATGATCGCCGCCGCCTTTCTGGTGGACTTCAATCTGGGCGTGGTCACCGCCTTCGCCATCGCCGCGCATGAAGTGCCGCAGGAACTGGGTGACTTTCTCATCCTGCTGCATTCCGGCTACAGCAAAACGCAGGCACTGCTGCTCAATCTGCTGTCCAGCCTGGCCATGCTGGTGGGCGCCCTCCTCGGCTATTTTTTGCTCGCCCAGTTGCAATGGATACTGCCTTACATGCTGGCCATCGCCGCCTCGGGCATGATCTACGTCGCGGTGGCGGACCTCATTCCCGGCCTGCACAAGCGGGCTGAACTGATCCACACCGGGCAACAGGCGCTGCTCATCGGCCTGGGTATTTTCACTGTCTGGTTGGCGGGCACACTCGCGCACGAGTGGATGCACGGGTAGCAACACAAGTATTTTTTCGGGAGAAACAAATGGCTATCGAGCTTTTCAACGACGGCAAACACGTCTGCCTGCTGTTCAACGACCTGGTGGACGACACCGGCAGCGATGCGGTGCAGGCGAATCAGTTCATGATCGTTTCCGATGGTGAGGGCGCGCTGATCGACCCGGCCGGCAACATGACCTACAACGCCTTGATCATGGCCATGCACCGGTTTTTTCCGTTCAAACACCTGAAATACATCTTCGCCTCGCACCAGGACCCGGACATCATCGCCTCGCTCAACAAGTGGCTCACCGCCACCGAGTGCACGCTCTATGTCTCCGCCCTGTGGGAACGCTTCCTGCCGCACTTCTGCACCGCGAACCGTACTGAAGGCCGCATCATCGGCATTCCCGATCCGGGCATGACCATCCCCATGCGCGACACCACCATCTACGCGGTGCCGGCCCACTTCCTGCACGCCGAAGGCAATTTCCAGTTCTACGACAGCAAGTCGAAGATCCTCTTCTCCGGCGACATGGGCGCCTCCCTGGTACACCACGACACGATAGTCGAGCCCATCACCAGCCGCGCGCAGTTCCAGGCGCATCTGGCATACATGGACGGTTTCCACCGCCGCTACATGGTCTCGAACAAGGTCTGCCGCTTCTGGGTGCGCATGGTGCGGGAAATGGATGTGGACATGCTGGTGCCGCAACACGGCCGCTGGTTCAAGGGCAAAGAAGCCATCGGCGCCTTCCTCGACTGGATCGAAAACCTCAACTGCGGCATCGACCTGTTCACCCAGGACCACTACAAGATGCCGAGTTGATCGGCACTGATCGAGGCCAGCCGTGAACGCGCGGGCGGAACGCTACATCCACACTTTCGAGCCGGACGAACAGGCGCGGCTGATTCGCCAGAGCCGGTTTCTCGAACCCTATATCCAGCCTTACGTGGATTTCTCTGGTTGCGCCACCGTGCTGGAAGTCGGCTGTGGCGTCGGCGCCCAGCTCCAGGTGCTGCTGCGGCGGTTTCCGGAGGTTCGCTATACCGGTGTCGACCTCGTCGCCGCCCAACTGCAACGGGCGCGCCAACTTCTCGCCGAGCCGATCACGGCGGGCCGGGTGGAACTGATCGAGGGGTCCGCCTACCAACTGCCTTTCCCCGACGCCAGTTTCGACGGCGCCTGCATTTTCTGGGTGTTGGAGCACTTGAACGATCACCTCGGCGTGCTGCGCGAAATTCATCGCGTACTGAAACCCGGCGGCGTGTTCTATGGCACCGAGGTATTCAACCGCGGCCTCTATGCCTGGCCACGGCAGCCCGCGCTGGAAACCTGGTGGCGTGCCTTCAACACCCTGCAGGAAGAGTTGGGTGGCGATCCTGATGTCGGCGTCCGCCTGGCCGCGCTGTTCGAGGCTGACGGCTTCGAGCGGGTCACCCTCCACGATGCGCCCGCACAAATGGACGGCCGTCTCAAGGGACTCGCCGCCCGGCGGGAATTCCTCGATTTCTGGCAAAGCCTGCTGTTGAGCGGCGCGGCGAAGTTGATTCAGCATGGCCGCGTCTCGGAACAGGACATCACCGCGCTGAAGGCCGCTTTCGCCACGCTGGCCGAGTCGCCGCAGGCCATTTTCCGCTATGCCGCGATGCAGGCTTGCGGCCACAAACCATCTGAACCAGCATGAACTCCATTCCGAAAATCGGCTTCGTTTCATTGGGTTGCCCGAAAAACACCTTCGATTCCGAGCGCATCCTCACGCAACTGCGCGCCGAGGGTTACCTCATCGTCCCCACCTACCAGGATGCCGATCTGGTGGTGGTCAACACCTGCGGCTTCATCGACGCGGCGGTCGAGGAAAGTCTGGATGCCATCGGCGAAGCCCTGCGCGAGAACGGCAAGGTCATCGTCACCGGCTGCCTGGGCGCGCGCGAACAGGTGGTGATGGACGCGCATCCGCAGGTGCTGGCGATCACCGGGCCGCACGCGGCGGAAGCCGTCATGGGGCATGTCCACACCCACCTGGCGAAGCCGCACGACCCGTTCGCCGACCTGGTTCCGCCCGGCGGCATGAAGCTGACGCCGCGCCATTACGCTTATCTGAAGATTTCCGAAGGCTGCAACCATCGTTGCACCTTCTGCATCATCCCGTCCCTGCGCGGCGATCTGGTGTCACGCCCGATCGGCGACGTGCTGAGCGAGGCGGAAGCCCTGGCGCGCGCCGGGGTGAAGGAATTGCTGATCATCTCCCAGGACACCAGCGCCTATGGTGTCGACGTCAAATACCGCCCCGGCTTCCACAACGGCCGCCCGGTGAAAACGCGGATGCTGGAACTGGTACAGGAATTGGCCAAGCTCGGCATCTGGGTGCGGTTGCATTACGTCTACCCTTATCCCAGCGTCGACCACATCATTCCCCTGATGGCCGAGGGCAAAATCCTGCCCTATCTGGACGTGCCGTTCCAGCATGCCAGCCCGCGCATCCTCAAGGCAATGAAGCGCCCCGGCGACATCGAGAACACCCTGCGCCGCATCGAGAAATGGCGCGAAGTCTGTCCGGAACTGGTCATCCGCAGCACCTTCATCGTCGGCTTCCCGGGCGAAACCGAAGAAGATTTCGACACCCTGCTCGACTTCCTGGAAGCAGCGAAACTCGACCGCGTCGGCGCCTTCGCCTACTCCCCGGTGGACGGTGCCAAAGCCAACGAACTGGCCGACCACGTCGATGCAGACGTGCAACAAGACCGCCTCGCCCGCTTCATGGACGTCCAGGCCGACATCAGCGCCGCCAAGCTGAAAGCCCGGCTGGGCCAGGAAATGACCGTGCTGGTGGATGAGGTCGGTGGTGGTCGCGCCATCGCCCGCAGTTACGCCGACGCCCCGGAAATCGACGGTGTGGTGCACATCGCACAGGGCCGTGGATTGAAACCGGGCGACTTCGTGAAGGTGAAGATCACCCGCTCGGACGATTATGATTTGTGGGGCAAGCCGGTTTAACCTAGAAACCTCAGTTGGACGCCCCCGAGTGTGCGATTTTCGAGCCGCCTGGCAAGGCGTGACGAAGCAGCGGGCCGGGGCCCGCAAGGATAAGCAGGGACTTGGCCGCCGTCTTCTGGCGGCTTAGTCCTTCGCTTAGTAGTTTCATCAGGAGCAACGCGGCCAGGCGGCTCGAAAATCGTGCAATCGGGTGCGTAGCGGCATCACCCGATTGGTGAGCGCCATCCGAGGCGCTAACGCCAGCATCCATGCGGCCTCACGAGGGCCAAGGAGCGGTCAACTGAGGTTTCTAGGTTTAAAGAACCGCAAGCACGAATACCGGCGCGTGCGCACGCTACGCAACAGAACGCCGCCGCGCGGAATTTTCCGCGTGGGTTATGACAGGGAAGAATTGATCATGAAGCATTCCACGGTCCGCCACCGCCTCGGCGCAGTCGCCATTGCCGCCCTGCTGAGCGCCTGCGCCACGCAGCCCGGACAGGAAGCCGATCAAGGTATGCAACAACAGATCGCCACGGCGGAACGCGCCGGCAATCTGGAAGCCCTGTTCGAGAAACTGGCTACCGAAGCGGGCAAGAAAGGGCTGTTCGGCGCCGACAAGGAAGCCCAGGCCGCGATGCGGGAAGCCGGTCGGCGCCTGGCGGCGGTCAAACAGGAAGAAGGCCGTGCCATGCTGAAACAAGGCCGTCTGCCCGGCGGCCAGGCACCCCTGGCCCTGTTGAGCCAGGCCGAATCCCTCGCTGGCCGCATGCAGCGCTGGGATACGGAGCGGCAGACGGAGTTCGTGAGTGAACTGGCGAGCGAGCGCGCCCGCACCCAATCCGCTCTGGACCAGACGGCAAGCGCCTATCGTTCCCTGGACGAAAGCGCGCTACCGGCGCGTTTCCGCCTGCTCGGCGAAACCGCCGCGCTGACCGGCGGCAACTCGCCCGAGGGCCAGGCCATCCTGCGCGGCCGCGAACGCCTGGTGCGGGAAGTTTTCGAAGCCGCTGTTCGCGACCTCGAAGCACTGCGCCTGGACGAGGCCGAAGCACGCTTCAGCGGCGTCGCCGAGGTGGCGCCCGATTACCCGGACGTGGAGCGGCAGATCGCCCATACCCGCACGCGCCAGTTCGAGTTTCTCGCCAACAACCGGCGCGACGAGGCGGGTGCCGATCAGGCGCTGGCCCTGTATTCGGCATTGCGCCGGCGCGCCGATTTCGCGGACCTGAAGCCGCTTCTGTCTCCCGCAGCGGTTGGCCTCAGCCGATTCATGGCCGCCAAGGGCGGTACCGCCGCGGCGGAAGACAAGTTGCCGGAGGCCTATGCCTGGCTGTCACGGGTGCGCGCGTTGCGTGAGTTGCAAGATGGCCGGCAAGGCCTGAGCCAGGAAGAAAAACGTTTCGCGGAGCAGGCCTTCGTGCTGGCCGAGACCGCCGGTAAGCGCAACCAGCCCGGCCTGGCGTTGGGCTACCTGTTTGTGCTTCAGACGGTGTATCCGGACTTCCCCGGTCTCAAGCGCGGCCTGCGCGACATGCAGGACCGTAGCCTCGACCGCGCCACGAAGAAAATCACCGCCGCCAACTTCTCCGGCAGCAATGAGTCCGCTCGCGTGGCCGGCTCGGTGGCCTCCAAGCTGACCCAGATGCTGTTCCGTGCTCTGCCGGACGACATCCGCATCGTCGAACGCGACCAGATCCAGGCCGTCATGCGCGAGCAGGAAATCGTCGCCCTGCAAGGCACCGGTGGCGTCGATCTGTCTGCCGCCGACTACCTGGTGCAAGGCGCCATCCTGGAAGCCACGGTGGAAAACAGCGAGAAAAAAGGCCGCAAGACGGTGCGCGTCGTCACCCGCAAGGGCCACCGCGCCAACCCCGGGTATGCGGAATGGGCGAAAGGCCCGCGCAACACCCCTCCGCCGACGGAGTTCATCGAGGAGCCGGTGTACGAGGACATCCCGCTCAACCTCACCCTGCACCGCAAGGTCGGCGTACTGGGCGTGTCGTACCGCATCGTCGACGCCAGCAACGCGCGCATGCTGTTTACCGAGACGCTGACGCGCAAACGGGTGGAATCCGGGGAAAGCTCGGAAGGTATGCAGTTGGGCGAATTCAACGCCCCAATGAAAATCGCCGAACTGCCCTCGGACAGCGAAATTCTGGAAAGTCTGGCCGACGAAGTGGTCGGCCATATCGGCCGGCAGATGATCGAGTTCCTGCGCGACCCGGAGGCCAAATACGAGGCCGCCGCCGCACGCCACAAGAGCGAGGACAACCCCGCCGCCGCCGCGGAGATGCTGGCGAATGCCTGGTCCCTGGCGCAAAAGAAGGGCAAACCGCAGGAATCGCTAGGCGAGCAACTGCGCGAGATGGCGCTGCGCGCCCGCCCGGCTTCCTGATTCGGCCATGTCGATGAGGATGAACAGCCTGGCCGGCACGCTGATAGTTCTGGCGCTGGCCACGAGCGCGCCCGCGGCGGGCGCCGAAGAAGAGGGGTTGCTGGAACGCACCGGGCAGATGCTGGGACGCGTTTTCGCGCCATCCGGACAGGAACCCACGGCGGCGGCGGCACCTGTCGAGGCGCCCCGCCGCATCGCGGTCCTGGCGGCCACGGGACAGGGCACACCGGAGCAACTGGACGATGTCCGCATCGCCATCCACAACAGCTTCGGCACCACGAATTTCGAACTCAAACGCCCCCAGGAGACCGATCTCGCCCTGGCCGCCGCCGCCATCGACCCGGAGTCGTCGGCGCGAGAAGACCCGGAACGGCTGGTGAAGCTGCTGCAACTGGATGGTCTGGTCACTGTAGATGTGCTGGCTCTTTCCAAGGTTTATGCCGGCGCCTATGCGCACCAGGAAGTCAGCGTGCGCCTGCGCCTCTATTCGGCCGCGAAGAAGGCGTTCATCTGGGAAAAAGTGGACACCCAGATCGAGCGCGAAGGCGGGTTTTCGCTCAGCCTGCTCGGCATTCTCACCACCGTGGTCACCTCCACCAAGGTACTCACCGAAGGCGTGCGCCAGACCCTGGTGGACCGGGTCGCACGCAATTTCGCCGGCGCCATCCCGCAGCCGGCTGGCGGGCGGGGCAAGGCGCCTCCCCCTTCCATCCAGGTCGCCTTCAGCAACTGGGGCGACGGCCCCTTCCGCGCCGGCGACGAGGTCATCGTCTACATGCAGGGCGAGCCCGGCCTGGCGGTGAGCTTCGACCTCGGCCGCGAACGCACCGGCCTGGCAATGCAGGAAAAAACCGCCGGCGAGTACCTGGGCAGCTATGTGGTACGCGAAAACGACAACGCGGAAAACCTCCTGGCCACGCTACGCGCCACCCGAGTCAGCCCGCGCGCCAGCCTGGACTGGCGTGTCCCGGGACGGATCGGGCTGGATAACGAAGCACCGGCCGGCGTTACCGAATTCACGGCGCAGCCGCTGCGGGAAGGGGTACGGCTGCTCTGGAAAGCGCCCGATGGCGAACGCGCCGCGCCGGTTTTTCTGCTTGAACGCACAGCCCCCGAGAATGGCATTTACAGCAAGCTGGCCGAGGTCGCCACGCGCGAGTATCTCGACAAGAATGTCAGCGTCGGCCACGCCTACCACTACCGCATCACCCCGCATGACGCCGCGAAAAACAAAGGGCCGAGCGCCAGCGCCCGCGTCGTCACCGTCGCCCCCGGCCCCACCAGCATCAGCGGCGACATCGCCGAAGACAGCGTATTCCATGCCCTGGGCAGTCCCTATCGCATCCAGGGGCCGCTGCGCGTCTTGCGCAACGCCAGCCTGACACTGGAGCCGGGCAGCAGCGTCGAGTTCGGTGAGGGCGCGAGCCTGGAAGTTCTCGGCGGCATTCTCGCCAAAGGCACGGCGGAGGCTCCCATCGGCTTCACCGGCCGTAATTGGCGCCTGCGCGTGAGCGATAGCGGCAACCGGATGCAACTTTGGCAACACGCCCGCTTTGATGGCAACGGCGGCGGCAACGGCGGCGGCACGGGCGGCGGCGTGGAAATCCGTGGCGCCACCGCCCGTTTCGAAAATTGCATCTGGCGTGGCATGGAAAGCGGACTCCTGGCCGACGACGCGGCCGCTATCGGCATCCAGTCCGGCCTGTTTGTCCAGAACCAGGCCGGACTGCGTCTGGGCAATAGCCAGGCCAGGCTGGAACAGGTCGAGTTTCGCGGCAATGAGACCGCTCTGACGGCCGCCAGTGGAGCCCGCCTGAGCGCGCGCGATCTGGTTTTCGACGGCAACCACCTGCACGTCAACGCCGCGCAAACCCTGGAGCTGGGCGCCGCGCGCTTCCGCGACGCCAGCTATGCAGACCTGCTGCCGCGCCTGCACGGGCCGGTACGCATCGACTGGGACGCCGTTCCCGACGAACAGAATCTACGGCGGCAATGGAGCCAGCACGAATGGCGCAAGGTGCTGGCTGCCCTGCGTGCCGACGATCTGGCCAAAGCCGCCACCGCCATCAAGCCGCTGGCCGCCAGCCTGGATCAGGACAGCCGCGGCCTGGGTGCCGCGATCGAGTTGCTGGCCGGCAGTGAACCCTCGGACGCAACCGCCGCGGCCACCCCCTTCGCCCACGCCACGAAAAACCTGGTGCAGCGTGCGCCGGGTAGTGCCTGGATCTGGCTCCAGGAAGCCAACCTGCCCTACGAACCCACGCTCGCGGATGCTCACAGCCGCCTGCTCGACGAAGCCGCCACCCGCTTCGCGCGCGCGCTGGCCAAGCAGCGCTACCCCAACGCCCCGGCGGCGGCGGCCACGCGCGCCGCCGGCTTCGATCTGGCGCGCCACCAGCGTGCCCACCTGCTGCTGCCGGGTGAGCGCGATGGCGCCTGGTGGCGCTATCAGGTCGCCTATGTGCTCGACCGCCCCGCTCTGGAGCGCGATCTCCGTCTGGCCGGCATGATCGAACGGGAAAAAAGCACCTTGGTGGTCGGCCTGCTCAATCAGAGCGAACGCGACGACGCCGTCCATAAGCTGGGCAATGCCTTGCAGAAACAGAAAATCCGTTTCATCGACCTGGGCCAGGGCGGCTATACCGCGCGCGCGCAGGAACGAGCCAGGGAAGCCGGCGTGAATCTGGTTCTGGAGGCGCGCAATAACCTGGACGTCAGGCAGAGCAAGCTGTCAACCTCGCTGAAGCGCTTCGAGACGCGCCTCACCGTGAACCTTTACGATGTCGGCGAACCCCTGGTATTGCAGCGCTTCACGGCCTCCGGCAGCAGCGCCGATTTCCGGGAAAACAGCGGCATAGATAGAGCTCTGGAACAGGCTTTCGGCCGCATCGAAGCGGAACTCCTGGACAGCCTATGGCGCCTGGACGAAGCCCGCCTGGCGCAAGCGACCCCTTGAGCGAAACCGCATGAATATGGACATCTGGAAACCCCACGTCGTCGTCGCCGCAGTCATTGAACGCGACGGCCAGTTCCTGCTGGTGGAGGAAGAGACCGATTCCGGCATTCTCTTCAACCAGCCGGCCGGCCATCTGGAGGAAGGCGAGTCGCTGCTCGACGCGGTGCGGCGCGAGGTGTTCGAGGAGACCGCGCACCACTTCGAGCCGGAGACACTGCTTGGCGTCTATCGTTGGCGGCATCCGAAGAAGCGGCAGCGCACCTATCTGCGTTTCGCCTTCACCGGCCGGGTCACCGGCTTCGACCCGAACGCCACGCTCGATGACGGCATCCTGCGCGCGTTGTGGATGAGCGCGGAGGAAATCGCCGCTCTCGCCCATCGCCACCGCAGCCCGTTGATCCTGGATTGCCTGCGCGATTACCAGAGCGGGCGCCGCTTCCCGCTGGACTTCATCACCGATTACCCCGACGAGCCATGAGACGAGCGCGATGAGCAAAATCGTCGTCGGTCTTTCCGGCGGGGTCGATTCCGCCGTCACCGCCTGGCTGCTGAAGCAACAGGGGCACGAGGTGGTGGGCGTGTTCATGAAGAACTGGGAAGCCGACGATCTGGAGGACGACTGCCCCATCGCCCAGGATTTCCGCGATGTGCTGGCCATCGGTGAGGTGCTCGGCATCGAGGTGGAGCTGGTCAACTTCAGCCGTGAATACCAGGAACGGGTGTTCGCCTATTTCCTGGCCGAATATCAGGCCGGGCGCACGCCCAACCCGGATGTGCTGTGCAACGCCGAAATCAAGTTCAAGGCCTTCCTCGATCACGCCATCAGCCTCGGCGCCGAACATATCGCCACCGGCCACTACGCTCGGCTGGAAGGCGAGTCGCCAAACCGCCGCCTGTTGAAAGCGGTGGATGGCAACAAGGACCAGAGCTATTTCCTCTGCCGCCTGAACCAGGCGCAGATTGCCCGCGCCCTGTTTCCCCTGGGCGACCTGCCCAAGCCGCAGGTGCGCGAACTGGCGCGGCAAGCCGGCCTGCCGGTGGCGGAGAAAAAGGACAGCACCGGCATCTGCTTCATCGGCGAACGGCCGTTTCGCGAATTTCTGCAACGCTATCTGCCGACCCAGCCGGGCAACATGGTCACCCCAGAGGGCAAGGTAATGGGCCGCCATCAAGGCCTCATGTATCACACCCTCGGCCAGCGCAAGGGCCTGGGCATCGGCGGGGTGAAAGACAACGAAGGCGGCGAACCCTGGTTCGCCGCCAGCAAGAATCTGGAAAGGAATGAACTGATCGTGGTGCAAGGCCACGACCACCCGCTGCTGCTTTCATCCATCCTGCGCGCCGATCAACTCTCCTGGATCGGCCCGCCGCCGGAAGCCGGCCGCCGCTACGGCGCCAAGACCCGCTATCGGCAGCAGGATGCCTCCTGCGAGGTGAAATCCATCACCGCCGATGAACTCGTGTTGCGCTTCGAGCAGGCGCAATGGGCGGTGACACCGGGGCAATCGGTGGTGCTGTACGACGGCGAGGTCTGCCTGGGCGGCGGCGTGATAGCGGCGGCGGGAGCGAGACGCATAGGCTCCCCCCTTTGAAAAAGGCTCTTCTCACGACAACTCGTGATGCGATTGGAGCGGCGACTCCCCCCTTTATCAAAGGGGGGCTGGGGGGGATTTCCGAGACGGCTGCTCACGCACACGTCGCCAAATCCCTGATGAAGCCCCTACCCTCAGGTACCTCGATCCCCCTTTGAAAAGGGGGAAGCACCCCCAGCCCGCGCTACAGGGGCGCGCACTTCGCGCTATATTCCCGCCACCCCGGAATTCATCGCGCCCCCCGTGCTGACGCTCCCCAACCTGCTCACCGCCTCACGCCTGATCCTCGCCCCCTTCGTGGCCTGGCGTCTGATGCTGCACGATGTGGAAGGGGCGTTCTGGCTGTTCGTGATTGCCGCCGTCACCGATCTGCTCGACGGCTGGCTGGCCCGCGTGTTGAATCAGAAAAGCGATTTCGGCGCCCTGCTCGACCCCATCGCCGACAAGGTGATGCTGCTCACCACCCTCTCCTTCCTGGCGCTCACCGATTTGTTGCCGATGTGGCTGCTCTGGCTGGTACTGGCGCGCGACGGCATCATCCTGGCGGGGGCGCTGGCCTACCGGCGCCTGACCGGCGGCCTGAAGATCACACCCATCTTCAGCGGCAAACTCACCATCGCCCTGGAATTCGTGCTGGTGTCCTGGGTTCTGGCGGAAGACGGCCTGTTACTCGGGCTGGCCTGGGGCATCGAGCCGCTGACCCTGCTCACCGCCGCCGTCGGCGTCCTCTCCGGTCTACGTTACGTCTGGATCTGGAGCAGCAAGACGGCCGCGCACCTGCGCCGGTAGGAAGCCCACTCACGGGCCAAAATCGCATCGACTTCGGCCCGCGTAAACGAAACCTCCTACTTCAGCACCACCAACACCACCCTGCGGTTCTTCATGCGCCCTTCACGCGTGCTGTTGTCGGCCAACGGACGGCTTTCGCCGTAGGCGGCCACAGCCATGCGATGCAGGGGAATGCCGCCACTGTCATGCAGGAACGCGCGCACCACCTCGGCCCGTTCCCGCGCCAGGCGCAGGTTGCGGGCGGTGGAGCCGGTGCTGTCGGTATGGCCCTGAATCTCGATGAACACGTTCTTGTTCTCCGCGCGCAACTTGTCGGCGAAATTGGTCAGCGCCTGCTTGCCGGCTTCCGACAATTTGGCCTGCTCCAGAGCGAAATTGGTCAATTCCTCGCTGAGCACCGTCTCGTAGACCAGTTTTCCCTCCGCCAGGCGGCCGGCGGCGATGGCGCGTTCCAGGGCTTCCCTGGCGGTGGCGGAAATGGCGGCGACGATGGCCTCGTCGCGCAGCATCCGCTCTTCGTGTTCCTTGATGGCGGCCACCGTCTGAGCCACCTGGACGCCGTTCTGGTCGAGGCGGCTGCCATGTTCCTTCACCGCGGCCTGAAGTTGGCCGACGTGCTCGCCGCTGTCGGCCAGGCGCTTGTCGGCCGTGTCCAGACGCGTGTTGACGCCATCGAGCGCCGTGCCCAGCCCCGCCAGGGTCTGCTTGAACGCGGATGAGCCCGCGGCGGCATCGGCTTCGTGGCGGCTCATGCGCTCACTTTCCTCCTTGAGCTCGGCCTGCAACCGCGCCACGCGCGCGGTAGTTTCCACCAAACCTTGGTCGCCGGTTTCGAGCGCGGCCATCACGCCATCCAGGCGCTTATCCACCGCGACGATAGCGGTGGCCTGCGCCGTCACGCTCTGTTGTGCCGCGCCAAGCTGCTCGCGCACCTCGCCGATACGTACATTGGTCACCGCCAGCGCCTGTTCCCCGGCCTCGGTGCGCTTGAGCGTCGCGCCCATGCCGCTTTCCACGCCACCGAGGCGCGCGGCAACACTCTCTATCGCGCTGCTGTTGGCGACAATGCGCTGGCTGGCCGTGGCGACCAGTGCGGCGATGTTGTCCAGACGACTGTTGGCGTCACCCAGCGTGGCGACGGGAACGGGTGTCACGGGAGCCGCATCGGCTGCTTTGGCCTCCGGCCGCGGCATGGCTGGGGCGGTACTGCTTACCGCCACGGTGGGCGCGGCCTGGGACAAGCTGTTCAAGGCGGATTCCGCCACGACCAGCCGATTTTCGGCCAATACCAGTCCGGCGACAGTGCCTTCCAGGCGGCGACGGCTGGCTTGAACCTGAGTCTCGGTGGCATCCACACGCGCATGGGCACGCGCAATCTCGGCCGTATTGGCGGCAATATCGCGGCCCGCCACCGCCAGGTCGCCGGAAACGCCATCCAGGCGATGATTGGCGGCGACCAGGCCGGCAAGATTGCCGTCGATGCGACTCCCCAGCGTGGTCGCGGTTTGCTCGGCCTGCCCCAGGCGGATGTCGGTGTGATTGAGACGGACACTGTTTCCATCGATGCGCTGGCTGACCGTATTGAGCATGTTCTGAAGCGTGTCGATGCGGCTGCCGACCACCCCCACTTCCTGCTGCACGAACTCCTTGGTGGCGCAGCCGGACAAGGCCAGCAGGCTCACGGAAACCAGGGTAGCCAGGGGGGTAAGACGGGTTCTGGGGAAGGCACTAAAACTCATTGCTACGTCTCCTCGTGGTTGGGTTTGGGTAAACCGATTCCTGATTGGCAAGCCGCCTCAACTAGGGCATGGATTGAAGCGTAGGTTGGGCAAATCGAAGCGTGCCCAACATTGCGGCGGGTTGTTGGGCACGCTTCGCTTTGCCCAACCTACGACGACTGAAGCAGCTTGCCGATCAAGAACCGATTTGTGAAAGCGGCGTAGCTTATTCCAGATGCCGGCCGACCTGCCGCCCCTCAGGGAAAATTAATGTTGACCAGGCCCGGGCATCCGCGTAAAACGCGCACGGTTGTTTGATTTCAAGTCGTTGGCAGTACCGGTTCAAAACCTGATGCAGCCTTGTAATTGAACACGCACTTGGGGGGTCTCCCCTTTTATCTCTTTAAGGACTGCAACAAATGTCGACTGGTACCGTGAAATGGTTCAACGAAACCAAGGGTTTTGGCTTTATCACTCCTGATGGTGGTGGTGAAGACCTGTTCGCCCACTTCTCCGCGATTCAAATGGGTGGCTTCAAAACCCTGAAAGACGGACAGCGTGTGAGCTTCGAAATCACCCAAGGCCCGAAGGGCAAGCAAGCGTCCAACATCCAGAACGCTTGATCACGGCCCGCAAGGGTTGAAAAAAGCCGGGGCATGCCCCGGCTTTTTTGTTGTCCGTTCCCCCTCACACGGCCAGGCCACCTAAACAATGGCCAGGGCCGAGCCCTCCTCGCGATCACGGCCCGGAATACGTCCTCGGGGCACATACGATGGCGCGATTCCGCCCGGCCGTTTTCGCTTCGTACATGGCCGTGTCCGCCAATTTGACCAAGGCATCGAGTTCGCTTGCGTGATCGGGATAAAAGGCGATCCCGATGCTGGTGCCGATGCGGATATTGTCGTGGCCGTCGCCGAGATTGAATGGCTCGGTGAGGGCGGCAATGATCTTGTCGGCAATGCGGGTTGCGATAGTCGTGTCAGGTAGCGCGCTCAGCACCACCGCGAACTCGTCCCCTCCGAGTCGCGCCACGGTATCAACCTCGCGTACCAGTCCGGTGAGTCGCGCCGCCACCTCCTGGAGTAGTTGGTCTCCCACCCCATGCCCATGGACATCGTTTACAGGTTTGAAGTGATCCAGATCCAGGTAGAGCAAGGCTGTCCGAGCTGCTTTCCCCCCGCGCAGCGTTTCACGCATGGCCTGTTGCAGCCGTTCGCGGAACAGGATGCGGTTGGGGATCGCCGTGAGTGGATCGTAGAAAGCCAATCGCTCCAGACCTTGCTCGACCTCTTTTAGCTGGCTGATATCCGAGAACATGGCGATGTAATTGGTCGTCTTGCCCTGGTCATCGTAAATGGCGCTCAAGCTGAGCCACTCCGGGTAAATCTCGCCACTCTTGCGGCGATTCCATATCTCACCCTGCCAGCTACCGGTCTCCAGCAATTCACGCCACAGCTCACGGTAGAAATCAGCATCGTGACGTCCGGATTTCAGGCAGCGCGGGTTTTGACCCGCGACTTCTTCCAGCGTGAAGCCGGTCAGCTTGGTGAAGGCCGGGTTGACCAGTTGGATGTTGCCGTCGGCATCCGTCACGGTAATGCCCTGAGCCGCGTGGGTGATGACGCTGGTGCCCAATTTCAATCGCTGTTCAGCCGCCTTGCGCTCCCTGATGTCGCGGATGATGCCGATGGCTTTTCGATTCCCGTGATCCTGGGTCGCCGAGATGGAAATCTCGATCGGAATCTCCGTACCGTCCTTGCACAGCCCGACGAGCTCGGTCGTATTGCCGAGCAAGCGGCCTTCCCCGGTCGCCAGGAAATGCTGAAATCCACTCGCAAAGGCGGCCTGAAAGCGCTGAGGAGCGATCAGTCGATGCAAATCGACTCCCATCGCCTCCGCCTCGCCGTAACCGAAAATCCGCGCAGCGGCCTGGTTCCAGAAGGAAACGCGGCCGTTGGCATCCATTTCGATGATTGCGTCCTGAGCCGAGGCGGCCATGTCATGTATACGCGCCTCGCTCTGGCGCAGCGCGACCAATGCGGCCTCCCGTGCTTGCTGCGCGCGACCGGCGACCACCAGCGTCACCAAAGTGGCCAGGACCAGTAACCCGCCCATGCCAAACACGATGAGGGAGGATTGCGTCAGCAGCGCATCGAGACTCCCTTGCCGCGTCGTGATATTGGAGTAGACCTCGAAGGCGCCGACGAAACGCCCCTCGCTCATGAGCGGCACATAGGACTCAACGATATCCGCCATGGCATGCTGGCCTTCGGCGGTCAGCGCCGCCTTGCGCACCACCAGACTGTAGGGAACACCCTTGGCCACCTGTTGGTGGAAGTAATCCCGTTCATTCACCTTGCCGACATCCACGGGATCAGTGGAGTAAATCACCTCGCCGCTGGGCGCGAATATCTTGAGTTTCTCCAGTTGGAAGTCCCGCAGGAATTGTCGAACCACCTCGTCGTAGGCCACCGGCAACGACTCACGCGACAGCGGCTCCCCCGATACGAGCAGCGGGGCGCCCAGTCGCAGGGCAAGACGCTCGGAGTCATCCGCCGTGAATCGCAGCAGCAGGTCGGTAAAACGTGGGTAACTGAAAAACTGGGCATAGAGCGGAAAGGCCATGGCGGCGACCAAGGCCACCAGCAGTACTTTCCGCAGAAACGGGATTCGAAAAACCGCGATCAGTTCTTTCATGGTTGCGTTCAATTTTCCAAGAAACGACTTCAAAGCCACGAGTCAGGCGAGCTGCCCGCTGGCCGCGGCGTCGACAGAACCCATCCCGACAATCTCGCCCCACCGTCAAGGTAGGCATCGAGCTTCATCGGTCTTCCTCTATAACATTGTCCACTTCGCACAAGTGGACATAACGCGTCATTCTCCCGCGCGGCATCTGATTTCTCAAAAAAAAAGCCCGCCGGCAAGGCCGGCGGGCCAAATCGCTTGGGGTATCGAGAGGAGACCCGTTACTCAGTCAACAGCATCGGTCACTCACCCTGCACCTTAAGTGCGGGGCGGGTTTCCCGCTTGCCGATGGTCAAGAGGTCCCAAGCGAGCAGCACAAAGCCGGCGGCGAATATCCAGCCACCAATCTGACGCCAGAGCATGCCTTGCATGAACCAGACATGGCCCTGGGCTTCGAAGTAAGCCATCCAGGTAGAACCACCGATGGCGCGCTCGATCTGCGACTGCTCGTAGCCGGAAATCAGCAAGGCCATGGTCATGGTGATCATGCCGGCGTGGAGCAGGAACAGCGCCCATTTCCACTTCCAGGCACCGACCAGATTGCCGCTCATGTACACGTCGCCGCGCCATTTCTGGATGGCGATGTACATGAAGGCGATAACCATGGTGACGTAGGCGCCGAAGAAGGCCAGGTGGCCGTGCGAGGCGGTCCACTGGGTGCCGTGGGTGTACAGGTTGATCTGCGGCAGGGTGTGCATGAAGCCCCAGACGCCGGCGCCGAAGAAGTTGCCGAAAGCCTGCGCGATGATCCAGGCCAGGGCCGGGTTGTTGGTGCTTTTCACCTTGTGGGTGCCGGCATCGAACACCGCGTGCACCACCATGGCGACCAGCGGGATGGGTTCCAGGGCGGAGAAGAAGCCACCGATAGTGAACCAGTACTCGGGGGTGCCGATCCAGAAGTAGTGGTGGCCGAGGCCCAGGATGCCGGAACCGAACATCAGCGCGACTTCGATGTACAGCCAGGTTTCCACGATCTTGCGACGCACGCCCATGGTCTTGATCAGGCCGTAGGCCATCAGACAGCCAACCAGCACTTCCCAGGTTGCCTCGACCCACAGGTGAATCACCCACCACCACCAGTGTTGGTCCATGGAGATGTTGGGGGTGTACCACATGCCGGCCAGGTAGAGGCCGGCCAGCGCAACCAGGTCCATCACCAGGACGCCACCGATGTTGGTGAACTTGCCTTTGGAGAAGGTGGCGGCGACGTTGAAGAAGAACACCAGCACGCACACGACGATGCCGATGTCGGCCCAGCGCGGCGCCTCGATGTACTCGCGGCCCTCGTTGATCAACCAGATCGACTGCAACTCGCCGGGGCCGACCTGCACCAGCAGATAGACCAACACGACGACGACGACGGCCAGGGTGAATACCCAGAAGGTCAGGTTACCCAACCCCAAGCCGACGACGGGCACACCGGATTCATCCTCCAGCAGCCAGTAGACCGAACCGATGAAACCGAACAACAGCCAGACCACCATCGCATTGATGTGCAACATGCGGTTGACCGAGAAATCCAGAATACCGAACAGGAAATCAGGATTCAGGTACTGGATGCCGGCCAGAAGGCCGAACAGGACTTGCGCGCCGAACAGGGCGATGGCGACGGTGAAATACTTCATCGCCAGTTTCTGCCCTCCGTTCAGGGGGGCGCTGTTGGAAATGCCTATAGCTGCCATGTTGACTCTCCTTATTGTTGGGCCGGGGCGGCGACGGCCGGATCGGCCGCGGCGGCGGGTTCAGCCACGGGCACGGGCGCGGGCACGGGCGCGGGGTCGGACTGATCGATCGGCTTGAAGTTGGTGGGGAAGCCATTAGTGTCGATCGCCGACATCCACTTCAGGAAGGCCACGGTGGCGCGTGCTTCCGCTTCGGTGATGCCGAGATTGGGCATCTTGCGGCCGAGGGCGTTGTGCAAGCGATCCTGCGGGTTCATCAGGAAGTCGACCATGGTCTCCTCGCGGGTTTCCTTGGAGCCCCAGGCCGGGTCCAGCCAGGACTTGGTCAGGTCGGGCGCGTAGTAGGCGCCGTTGCCCAGTAGCGTGTGGCAGTTCATGCAGTTCTTCGCCTGGGTGGTCAACTTGCCGTGGCTGACCAGCGCCATGGCTTCCTCTTCGGTCAATTTCTTGCCGAACAGCGGTTCCTCGGGGCCGATGACCGGCACCTGGAAGTTGCGTTTCTCATCGAACACATAATCGATGCGGTTGTTGATGACCGAGTAGGCCTTCACCCGGTTGGCCTTACTGCCGGCCGTGATCTGATCCACCGTATCGAAGGTGAGAAAGATGAGTACTACAAACGAGCCCGCCGTAACCCAGATGGCGGTCTTCCGCCAAAAGGATTCGGATGCCCACCACAACGCCTGCGTCTGTGACATGGTCATGCCTCCTGTTTACTACCGCTGTTGATAAACCTTGATGGGATTTGCTTCATCCTCATGTGCATCCTCGTGCGTTCCTACACAGAGATGCCAGATGGCATGCGGCGCGACCAGATAGCCGACCAGCATGAGCATGACGATGAAGGTCCAGAAATTGTTGTTGAAGAGGTTGGCGTGGAAGGCCAGTGTCAGCACCGAAATGACCAGGCCACCATATGCGGCATAAGCCAGCGGCATCAAGCGGGGGCGCGACCTGACGCGCGACCAGGCGAACAGCAGGGCGTAGGAAGCGCCGAACAGGATGACCGAGGCGGCGCTGAAGAAAACAATAAAAAAGTTGGCGAGCAAGACGGGTTCCAACATGGCAGGTCTCCTGACTTTCTAAGTTGCGGCGGATGGTAGGTGGCATACACCCGTATTGCGTTTGACATAGATCAACCGCGACAACCATATCCTTAAGGCCGGTTGATATTGGTCAAGGCTCCCCCCCCGGCACCCCACCGTATCGTTAACCCCCACGCAAGACAGGTTTTTTCCAGCCACGTTTGGAGGGCATCGTAATGAAGCAATTGATGAAAGGTTTGGCTCTGGCGGTTCTGCCGCTGGCGGTTTCCATGGCTTGGGCGGCGGATGTGAGCAAGACCAACACCCCGTCTACCACCTATATGCAAGGTGGCGGTTCCAGCCTCGCGGGTGTGGACATGTATCAATCCACCGATCCGAAAGCGCCGCCGATGACCAAGGCCGAGTTCAATCAGGGCCGCCAGGTCTATTTCGACCGTTGCGCCGGCTGCCACGGCGTGCTGCGCAAGGGCGCCACCGGCAAGCCCCTCCTGCCGGAAGCCATGCAGAAACTGGGCACCGAGAGCCTGAAGGTCTTCATCCACTACGGCACACCGGGCGGCATGCCGGGTTATGGCACCGCCAAAGAGATGACCGATCAGGAAATCGCGGTCATGGCGAATTACATCCAGCAACCGCCTCCGACGCCGCCCGAGTGGGGCATGAAGGAAATCAAGGCGAGCTGGAATCTGATCGTGCCCCTGGACCAGCGGCCCAAGAAGCAGATGAACAAGCTCGATCTCCAGAACATTTTCTCGGTGACGCTGCGTGACACCGGTGAACTGGCGATCATCGATGGCGACAGCAAGAAGATCGTCACCATCCTGAAGACCGGCTTCGCGGTGCACATCACCCGCTTCTCGAAATCCGGCCGCTATCTCTACACCACCGGACGCGACGGCCTGATCAACCTGATCGACCTGTGGATGGAAACGCCGCAAACCGTGGCCACCCTGCGCACCGGCTCCGACGCGCGTTCCATCGACACTTCCAAGTACAAGGGCTACGACGACAAGATCGCCATCGCCGGTACCTACTGGCCGCCCGCCTATGTGCTGATGGACGGTTTCACGCTGGAACCCTGGAAGGTCATGTCCACTCGCGGCTACACCTACGACGAGCAGGAATACCACCCGGAGCCGCGCGTCGCCTCCATCGTCTCCTCGCACATCAAGCCCGAGTTCGTGGTCAACGTGAAGGAAACCGGCAAGATCCTGCTGGTGGACTACAGCGACATCAAGAACCTGAAGACCACCGAAATCGAAGCCGAGCGCTTCCTGCATGACGGCGGCTGGGATTCCTCCAAACGCTACTTCCTGGTCGCCGCCAACATGCGCAACACCGTGTCCGTGGTCGACACCAAGGAAGGCAAGCTGGCCGCCAACGTCAAGGTCGGCGCGAAGCCGCACCCGGGTCGCGGCGCCAACTGGAACGACAGCAAGTACGGCCCGGTCTGGGCGACCGGCCACCTCGGCGACGAAACCATCGCGGTGATCGGCACGGCGCCGAACAGCAAGAAGTACGGGAAGAACGCCTGGAAAGTGGTGCGCAGCCTGAAGAACCACGGCAACGGCAGTCTCTTCATCAAGACCCATCCCAAGTCGAGCACGCTGTGGGTGGATGCCGCCTTGTCGCCCGACGAGGAAATGCAGCAATCCGTCTCGGTCTTCGATCTGAAGAACCTGGACAAGCCGGCCAAGGTCATCAACATCGCCAAGCTGGCGGGCATCGCCAAGGCCCGGGTCACCCATCCCGAGTACAACAAGGCGGGTAATGAAGTCTGGTTCTCGGTCTGGGGACCGAAAACCGGCGAATCCGCCATCGTCGTCATGGATGACAAGACGCACAAGCTGAAGGCTGTGATCAAGGACCCGCGCCTGATCACCCCCACCGGCAAGTTCAACTTGTACAACACCGTACACGACGTTTATTAACCTGACCTGACCCGAGGCGCGGCGGCCCGCCGCCGCGCCTCGCCCCCCCATGAAAACGCATCCCTGGCTCACGACCCTGATTTTCTGCTGTGCGCTCCCCGTTCAGGCCGGCGGCCTGTCGGTGGCCCGACAGCAGGATCTCACCCACTTCGTGCGCCAGGAATGCGGCTTTTGCCACGGACTCAAACTCACCGGCGGCCTCGGCAGCTCAATCACCGCCGAGGCCTTGAAAAACAAGCCCGCCGAGACACTGATCGCCGCCATCCTCCACGGCATTCCCGGTACCGCCATGCCCGGCTGGGCCCCGCACCTGTCGGAAGCCGACACGGCCTGGATCGTGGACGAACTGTTGAAAGGATTTCCGGAATGACTTCTCCAATGGGCTGCGACACACGCACCAAACGCGGTGAATCGGCGAGCGCGCCTCGCCCCACAAGATTCCGTTCCCTCCTCACCCTCCTGGCCGCCCTCGCCCTGACCCTCCCCGCCCTGGTAACCCACGCCGATGAACTGCGCGGCACCGGCGATCTCGGCCTGATCATCGAGCGCGCCAAGGGCTCGATCCAGTTGGTCGACACGACCAAACGCAGCCTGTTGCAGCGGGTTGAAGGTCTCGGCGACACCTCACACGCCGCCGCCGTGTTCTCCCGCGATGCCCGATACGCCTATGTCTTCGGCCGTGACGGCGGCCTGACCAAGGTGGATCTGCTCACCGGCACCATCGTCAAACGCGTGATCCAGTCCGGCAACTCCATCGGCGGCGCCATTTCCCAGGACGGCCGCTGGATCGCCGCGGCCAACTACGTGCCGGGTGGCGTCAAGTTGTTCGACGCGGAAACCCTGGAACAGGTCGCCGACATTCCCGCGTATTCCGAGGAGACCAAAGCCCTCTCGCGTGTGGTCGGCCTGGAGGACAGCTTCAACAACCGTTTCGTCTTCTCCCTGTTCGACGCCGGCGAAATCTGGATCATGGACGTCTCGGAAGACCCGCGTAAGCCAAAGCTCACCAAGTTCAAGAACATCGGCAACCAGCCCTACGATGCCCTCATCACCGGTGACGGCCGCTGGTATGTGGCCGGCCTCTACGGCGAAGACGGCGTTGCGGTGCTGGATATGTGGCACCCGGAACGCGGTGTGAAGCGCGCTTTGCCGGATTACGGCAAGGGCGAACAGAAGTTGCCGGTCTACAAGATGCCGCACCTGGAAACCTGGGCGGTCGCCGGCAACCTCGCCTTCATTCCCGGCGTCGGCCGGCATGAAGTGGTGCTGGTGGACATCGCCACCTGGCAGAAGGTCGGCGTCATTCCGGTCGCCGGCCAGCCGGTGTTCGTCATGAGCGACCCCACCGGCCGCCGCCTCTGGGTCAACTTCGCCTTCCCGCACTACGACACCGTCCAGGTCATCGACGTGGAAAGCCGCGCCGTGATGCACACCATGCACCCCGGCAAGGCGGTGCTGCACATGGAATTCACCCCGCGCGGCGAGAACGTCTGGGTCTCGGTGCGCGACGCCAACCGCGTCGACATCTACGACACCGAGACCTTCAAGAAACTCGGCGAGCTGCCCGCCAACGCCCCCAGCGGCATCTTCTTCTCGTCGCGCGCGCACCGCTTCGGGCTGTGACGATTTCGGATTGAACGCACCATGACCCTCGACGCCCTCGACTTCCAACTCGTCAATGACTGGCAACGCGATTTCCCGCTCGTCTCGCGCCCCTACGCGGAACTGGCGCACCGCCTGGGCATCTCCGAGGCGGAAGTGATTTCACGCCTGCATCAACTGGCGGAAGACGGCACCGTTTCCCGCATCGGCGCCGTATTCCGCCCGCATACCCTGGGCTGGAGCACCCTGGCCGCCGTGTCGGTAGCACCCGCCCGGATCGAGTCGGTGGCAAAGTCCATCAGCGCCTATCCCGAGGTGAACCACAACTACGAGCGCGAACACGATTTCAACCTCTGGTTCGTCGCCACCGCGCCTACCGCTACGCGGGTGGAGGAAGTGCTTGGTGAAATCGGCGATCTGGCGGGTAGCCCGGTGCTCGACCTGCCCATGCAGGAAGACTTCCATATCGACCTGGGCTTTGATCTCACTGGTGCACCCCGTCCCCACCTCGACCCCACGCGTCGCCGCGACGAACCCGAGGAAATTTCGCTCGAAGCGGCCGACTACTCCCTGGCCGCCGCGCTTGAAGGCGGCCTCAATCTGACCCCACGCCCCTATGCCGCTCTGGCCACCCGCCTGGGCTGGCGCGAGGAGGCGGTATTGACGCGGCTTGCCCGTCTGAGCGACCTCGGCGTCATCCGCCGTTTCGGCATCGTGGTTCGACACCGTGAACTGGGCTACCACGCCAACGCGATGGTGGTGTGGGACGTGCCGGACACGGAAATCACCACGGTCGGCCACGCCCTTGCCGCGCAGCGCGCCGTCACCCTGTGCTACCGCCGCCCACGCCGCCCGCCGCACTGGCGCTACAACCTGTTCTCCATGCTGCACGGCCAGGATCGCGGCGCCGTGCTGGAAGAATTGGCGCGCCTGCGTGGCGAACTCGGACTGGAACACATCGCCTGCGAGCCCCTGTTCTCGCACCGCCGCTTCAAGCAATGCGGCGCCCGCTATTCGGCGCTGGCAAAGGTCGCCTGAATGGCCGGCATCAGACGCAGGCCCAAGCACCGCAAAGAATCGCCCCCGCCTCCGGCCGCTCCCGCGGTGAAAACAGCGACGGCGGGTCCGATACCGTTGGACGAAATCGAACGCCGCATCATCAATGGCCTGCAAGGCGGTTTCCCCATCGGCGAGCGGCCTTTCCTGGAAGCGGCCACCGCACTGGGGCTGGATGAAGATGAATTGATCGAACGCATCGAACATCTGTTTGAGGTGGGCGTGCTGACCCGTTTCGGCCCGCTGTTCAATGCCGACCGTCTGGGCGGAATCAATGTGCTGGCCGCCATGGCGCTACCGGAAAACGACTTCGACCGCGTCGCCGCCTTCGTCAACGCGCAACCGGAAATCGCCCACAACTACCGACGCGAACACGAATTGAACCTCTGGTTCGTGGGCGCGGCGGAAACCCCGGAAAAAGTGGAAAGCACCTTCTGCTACATCGAGTCGGTGAGTGGCTACCCGGTCTACCGCTTTCCCAAGGAACGAGAATTTTTTGTGGAACTGAAGTTACATGTGTGAGTGAGCACTGATGCTCATTTGCCAGGAGAAAAGCATGACAGAAGCAACGCTGTACACCCGCCTGGGCGGCTATGACGCCATCGCCGCCGTCGCCGCCAATCTGCTGCCGCGCCTGTTCGGCGACGCCCTGCTGGGCCGTTTCTGGGAACACCGGAGCGATGATGGCCTGCAACGTGAACAACAGCTACTGGTTGATTTCCTGTCCAACGCCGCGGGTGGGCCGATGTACTACACCGGCCGCGACATGAAGCTGTCACACAAGGGCATGCGGATCAGCGAGGCGGATTGGGCCGCCTTCATGGGCCACCTCAACGCCACGCTGGATGCTTTCAGCCTGCCCGCGCGGGAACGTGGCGAGGTACTGGCCTTCATCGACAGCACCAAGGCGGACATCGTCGAGTGTTGAGTGCCTGAGTCATGACCGGCCTGACATCCAACAGCAAACCGGTGCCGGTAGACGAGGTGGATCTGCGTCTCATCGCCGCCACTCAATCCGGTCTCCCCCTGGTGCCGCGCCCCTACCACGCCATCGCCGAGCAGATCGGCATTGCCGCCGAGGAAGTGATGGCACGACTGACTCGTATGCTGGAAGCCGGCGCCATCCGCCGCATCGGCCTGGTGCCCAACCATTACGCTCTGGGCTATATCGCCAACGGCATGTCGGTCTGGGATGTGGAAGATGACAAGGCGGATGAACTGGGCGAACGCATCGGACGCCTGGATTTCGTCTCGCACTGCTACCGGCGCCCGCGCCGCCCGCCGCAGTGGCCCTACACCCTGTTCGCCATGCTGCATGGCAAATCGCGCGAAGAAGTGACCGCCTACGTTGAGGAAATCCGCGCGCTGCTGGGCGACTCCTGTCGCGCCTCGGACATTCTTTACAGCCGGGGCATTCTGAAAAAGACGGGGCTGCGCATCACATAAAAAACACCAACCACCACAGGAGCGTGCCATGTTCGAGTTTTTCAAACGCTGGTTTCAGTCTGGTCAGGCAAGCAACGAAACGGTGGCGGCCGAATCCGCCCCCACGGCGACCGCGCCGGGTACCCATATCCACTATGACCCGCGCCTGGTCACGCACCTGATCGAAGACCATCGCCGTCTGGAAAAGCTGTTCGGGGGCATCGTCACGGCCAGCCAGGCACGCGATGTCGACCTGATGACGCGAAATCTCGGGCTTTTCGGCAACGCCATACGTGAACACCTGCTCACGGAAAACGTGCGCTTTTATGTCTATCTGCAGCACACCGGCGGGGCGGAGCAGGCTGCCGTCGTGCATGGCTTTCAACACGAGATGCGCGGCATCGGCAAGGCGCTGACCTCGTTCCTGTTTCGCCACAGTGAACGTGAAACTTGGGACGACGCGGCCTGGTCCGAGTTCGCCCGGGAACTGGATGAAATCGCCCAGGTTCTAACCCGCCGCATCGCCACCGAAGAAAGCTCGTTGTATCCGCTCTACCAACCACCTGGGTAGCGCCGTGGCCGTAGCCGTAGGTTGGGCAAAGCGTGGCGTGCCCAACGACACCGCCGCCATGTTGGGCACGCTACGCTTTGCCCAACCTACGAATGAACCGCTCTAGGAGTAAACGATGTTCCGTGTCACCCAGTTCATGCAGGAACTCGTCAACCCGACGCCGCCCGGCGCGAAGCGCGCCCCCTTCGGCCCGGTGGTGATCTGGAACTTGGTGCGGCGCTGCAACCTCACCTGCAAACACTGCTACTCGATCTCGGCGGACAAGGATTTCGCCGGCGAACTGTCCACCGCCGAGGTATTCGGGGTGATGGACGACCTCAAGGCCTTCCATGTGCCGGTACTGATTCTTTCCGGCGGCGAACCGCTGCTGCGCCCGGACATCTTCGAAATCGGCCGCCGCGCCAAGGCGATGGGCTTCTATGTCGGCCTCTCCACCAACGGCACCCTGGTCGATGAAAAAAACGTGGCCGACATCGCCGCGACCGGCTTCGATTACGTCGGCATCAGCCTGGATGGCCTCGCCGCGACTCACGACCGTTTTCGCCGCAAGGAAGGCGCGTTCGATGCCGCCTTGAACGGGGTGCGCCTGTGCCGCGACGCCGGCGCCAAGGTCGGCATCCGCTTCACTCTCACCCAGGACAACGCCGACGACTTCCCCGCCCTGCTGGCGCTCACGGAAAGCGAAGGCATCCACAAGTTCTACCTTTCGCATCTCAACTACGCCGGGCGCGGCAACAAGAACCGGAAAGATGACGCCCACCACCGCACCACCCGCGCCGCCCTCGACCGTTTGTTCGAACGCTGTTTGCAACAGGTTCAGTCCGGGCAGCCACGCGAATACGTCACCGGCAACAACGACGCCGATGGCGCCTATCTGCTGCGCTGGGCCAGCGAACGTTTCCCGGAACACGCCGAACACATTCGCCAGAAGCTCGTGCAATGGGGAGGCAACGCCTCCGGCGTCAACATCGCCAACATCGACAATCTCGGTGTGGTCCACCCGGACACCATGTGGTGGAACTACCCGCTGGGCAACGTGCGTGAGCGGCCGTTTTCGGAAATCTGGCACGACCTCTCCGACCCGCTCATGGCCGGCCTGAAAAACTCGCCACGCCCGGTAACGGGGCGCTGTGCCACCTGTGCGCATTTGCCCATCTGCAACGGCAACACCCGGGTGCGCGCCTGGCAGACCACGGGCGACTTCTGGGCGGAAGACCCAGGCTGTTATCTCAGCGACGAGGAAATCAGCCTCGCGCAACCCCTTTCCCTTGAGGTAATGACATGAAATCGCGACTCACTGCTACCGGCTTGTCTCTGCTGCTGGGCGTCTCGCTCGCCCACGCGACCCCCGACCCGGAAAAACTCTACGAAACCCACTGCCTCTCCTGCCATGCACCCAACCGCCTGGGCGGCATGGGGCCGACGCTGTTGCCGGAATCGCTGGCGCGACTGAAGAAACCCGAAGCCGCCAAGGCCATCGCCGAAGGGCTGCCGGCCACCCAGATGCCGGCCTACAAGGAGATTCTCACGGCCGATGAGATCAAGGCGCTCGCGGCCTGGATCTACACACCGCCGACCCACCCGCCGAAATGGGACGCCGAGGACATCAAAGCCTCGCGCATCGTCTATGCCGACGCCGTCGACCTGCCGGCCAAGCCGGTGTTCAAGGCCGACCCGACGAACATCACCCTGGTGGTGGAGCACGGCGATCATCACATCACGGTGCTGGATGGCGATGTGATGGAGCCCATCGTCCGCTTCCCTACCCGCTATGCCCTGCACGGCGGCCCCAAATTCACCCCGGATGGCCGCTTCGTCTACTGGGCCACGCGTGATGGCTGGATCACCAAGTTCGACTTGTGGAACCTGAAAGTGGTGGCCGAAACCCGGGTCGGCATCAACACCCGCAACGTCGCGGTCTCCTCCGACGGCAAATATGTGATGGCCGCCAACTATCTGCCGCACACCCTGGTGGCGCTGGACGGCAAGGATCTCTCGCTGGTGAAGGTCATCCCGGTG
This sequence comes from Pseudomonadota bacterium, assembly GCA_030684775.1. Taxonomy (GTDB): domain Bacteria; phylum Pseudomonadota; class Gammaproteobacteria; order Burkholderiales; family Thiobacillaceae; genus PFJX01. Next base: position 6,063 of record JAUXXW010000015.1, on the reverse strand, counting down.
GTGGGCAACACCGGCAAGACCTCGCGCGTCTCGGCGGTCTACGACGCCCGCCCGCGCAACAGCTTCATCGCCGCCCTGAAGGACATTCCGGAAGTCTGGGAAATCCCCTATGACGACCGCCCTGTCTACAAGGGTCTGGTGCACGACTACCGGCTCAAGGAAGCCATCCCCGAGCCCGGCCCGCTGCCGGTGCGGCACATCGTGCTGGACGACTACCTCGACGATTTCTACTTCGACCAGAACTACGACTACATCCTCGGCGCCTCGCGCACGAGCCCGAAGGGCCAGGTCATCCACCTCGGCGCCGGCCGCAAGGTCGCGGAACTGGATCTCGCCGGCATGCCGCACCTGGGTTCCGGCATCACCTGGGAACGGAAGGACGCGGAGGGCAAGCCGCAACGGGTGATGGCGTCGCCCAACCTCAAGGATGGCCTGGTCACGGTGATCGACATGAAGACGTGGAAGACCATCAAGACCATTCCCACCGCCGGCCCCGGTTTCTTCCTGCGCGGCCACGAGGCCAGCCCCTATGTCTGGGCCGACGTGTTCTTCGGCAAGAACCACGAAATCATGCACGTCATCGACAAGCAAACCCTGGAGATCGTCGCCAACCTCACCCCCTCCCCGGGCCAGACCGCCACCCACGTCGAATTCGACCGCTACGGCAAATACGCCCTGGTTTCCATCTGGGAAATGGACGGCGCCCTCATCGTCTATGACGCCAAAACCCACAAGGAAATCAAGCGACTGCCCATGAAGCGGCCGGTCGGCAAATACAACGTGTGGAACAAAACCCGGCTATCGGAAGGGACAAGTCATTGATTTGACATCGGTCAAGCCGGGCTCTCGACCGGGCGCCGGCTGAAACGTATCGTTCGCCCCCACACGCAACCTCTTCACACGCAACCTCTTCCAGGAGCACTCCCATGATGCAGAAACTCTTCGCAAAGAGCGAAAACTCCGCCGTCACCTACGCCGTCGCACTCTTCATCGTTTTCCACTTCGGCATGCTGTACCTGTTCGAGATCGTCAAGATCTGAACCAGCACATTCCTGAATACGGGGGCTTCGGCCCCCGTTTTTTATTGTCGCCATCCGTGTTCGCCCGAACCGATACTCAGGATTGCTCCAACAGGATGTCGAACATGCGTTCGCGTTCCTCGTCGGAGAGGCGGCGCAGGATCAGGATGGCGTCCTGGGTGACGCGAGGGTCGCGCGTGAGCGAATAATCGATCGCCAGACGGCGCCAGGCTTCGGCAAGCCCGGGGTTGGTTGTGTTCAGCCTTTGCAGGGCCTGTGCCACGCCCGCTGGGCCTTTCAGGTCGTAGTACGTCAGGCCGAGGTTGTGCCAGGCCGGGATGTAATCGGGGCGGCTCCGCACCGCCGCGTGGTAGGCGTCCATGGCTTCCCGATAGCGCCGGGTGGCCCGGTAGGCGTTGCCCAGGTTGTTGTGGGCGTAGTGGTCGGTCGGATCGAGACGCAGATTTTGCCGATAGGCGCCTATTGCCTCGGGATACCGCTTCAGTTCGCCCAAGGCCCGGCCGAGCACGAACCAGGCCAGGGCGTTGTCCGCCTCCGTCTGGGTCCATTGCCGCCCCCAGACCAGCAGGCCGGACCAGTCCCCGCGTTTTTCCAGTGCTTGCGCATGGCCGAGCCATGTTGGTTGCGCCGAGGTGACCGATGGAAAAACCAGCAGGGCCAGGAGCAGGGTGAGGAGGAGCGGTTTCAAGGTGATCCAGTAGTCGAAATGCATTTGTAGGGTGCGCCGTGCGCACCATCGAACACAAATCGGTGCGAGCAAACCCAAGCCAAGTAGTGACGTAGGTTGGGCAAAGCGAAGCGTGCCCAACGAACCGCCGCGATGTTGGGCACGCTTCGCTTTGCCCAACCTACGGCGCTTTAGTCCAAATGTGCATTACTCCCGCCAATAGCGCTTCTCCACCGCGCGAGCCCCTTCAACCGCCACCCCGTTGCGACCCAGCCTGAGCGTCACCGTGCCGGCACGATCCGTGCGCCACACCGGTACGCCCAAGGCTCGATAACGTTTCGCCCGGGTCGCGTTCCAGATTGCGCACGAAGGACTGGTCCACCTTGAGTTTGTCGATGGGCAGGCGCCGGAAGCAGGCCAGGAAGCCCTTGTTCATGGCCGTTTTCATCATCAGCCGGCGAACCTGCGCGCGATCCAGTGATCCAGGCTCAGCTTGCCCGGGCCGGTGAGCAGCAGGGGCACGAACATGGCCAGGTAGATCAGCGGCAGCTTGAAGCCGTTGTCCACGATGTTGTAGCCATTGCCGGCATGCACGCTGGCCCAGGCGACGACGGTGAGGATAATCAGCGACACGCTGGCGAAACGCGTGCCCAGGCCCAGCACCAGGGCGACGGGGCCGATCAATTCAGACCAGGTGGCTAACTGCCAACTAATGTCCGGCGGCACCAGGTTGAAGGGGAAGGGGAACTGGTCCTGGATGTCGGCGAACCAGTTCATGCCGTTCAGCTTCTCCAGGCCGGATTCCCAGAACTCATAGGCCAGCAGCAGTCTCAGGCCGAGGGGGGCGAGCCACTCGCCGACGCGGTCGAACCGGCCGAATACAACGCGGGTCAGGCTGGTAATACCGGGGTTCAGATTCATGATGTTCTCCATGTGCCAAGCAGCGCGCCCTGATCGCGCAGGTCGCGCAACAGGTCGCCGCCCGCCTGAATGAAACGCTCGTGCTGAGCGGGGTCTATCTGGCCGATTTGCCTTCCGTGGACTTGGCCTTGTCGCCACCGCACTTGCCTTCCGTGGATTTGGCTTTGGCTTTATTGGCGCCGCATTTTCCGGTGCCGCATTTGCCGCTTTTCATCTTGCTGTCGGCGGCGGCCACCACGTAACCGCTGTCCAGGCTTTGCATGGCGAAGGGGTTGCCCGCCGCATAAGCGATATTGGCAACACCGGCGACACCGATGGCGGCGGTCAGGGCGAGGGTCAGCATGGTTTTGCTCGTGTTCATGTCGATTCTCCAAAGTAAGGTCATGGCCCAAGACGGGCGGTTTATGACGATGGTCTCGGAAAACCGGGGGCTTACTCGTGCTCGCAACGTTCAGCCAAAGCCTTGCGTATACGTTCACGCGCCTCGGGGGGGAAATCCGCGCTGTTGCCATCATCTTGAGCATCCGCCTCGGCACGTTGGCCCAACATCCGCAGGGCTTGCCGCATCAAGGCCATCTGCCGCACGAAGCGCCGGCAACTGACGCACATCCACAGGTGCAGCCGCAGACCCCAGCGTTCCCAGATGCCCAACGGGCGTTCCTGGCTTTCCGAAATCAAGTGGCTCGCATCTTTGCATGTCAGCATTTTCATTTACCCCCGGGCGGCGATTCGCACGCCATCACCGACCCAGTTTCTGTCGAGACACTGCCTCAAGCCCAAGCGGCCTCGATGCAGCATCGTCCACAGGTTGGTCGGCGTAATCGCCAATTCCTTGCAAATTATTTCGGTGCTTTCTTCCATCACCTCGCGCAGCATGAAAAGCCGCGCCAGGCGCGGCGGCAGCGCATCCAGGCAGCGTTGCAGAATGGCGAGGAACTGCGCGCCTTCCAGCGCCCGCACCGGATCACCCCAATCCGCCAGGCGCATGCTCCAGTGCCCATCGGGCGCGAAGTTGTCTTCCACCGCGGCCTCTTCCGCGACTTCATCCGGCTCATCCAGCGCCACCTCGCGGGCCTCGTGGCGAAACATGTCCATGATCTTGTGCTTGAGAATGCCGATGAGCCAGGTGCGCACCGAGGCGCCGCCGCTATATCGGTCACGCGCCTGTAGCGCGGCCAGCAGGGTTTCCTGTACCGCCTCTTCCGCCTTGTGCTCGTCCCGCGTGTGCGTCAGGGCATATTTGTATAGCGCGGCGCCGTGCTCATCCAGCCAGGTGTCGGGCGAACTCGGTGCGGTTTCGTTCATGGTGGGGGCGTTGTTGTGGGCGCGGGGAAATGGGTGACGTGATTATGAACGCTTGCTTCCGAAATCCGCAGCCAGCGCGGATGCGGGGGTTTTTGGCCGCTTTCCGGCGCATGAGACAATCGGCCGCCGATAACAAGCCGAATCAAATTGCCCGCTGTTTACAGCTGGGTTTGCGAAGACGGTTTTTTCTTTGTAGTTCTCCGGCCACCGCTGCCTGGGCCTGCATTACACAAGGCAACCTGATGAAAGTGTTCGACTACTGTCCGAATTACACCCCCTCCCGCGTCAAGCTCTGTGTCCTCAGCGGGCTGACCGTGGCGCTCGCCCTGGTGCCCGAGGCCATCGCTTTCGCCTTCGTCGCTCATGTGCATCCGCTCACCGGCCTCTATGCCGCGTTCATGGTCGGTCTGATTACCGCCATCTTTGGTGGCCGGCCGGGCATGATTTCCGGCGCCACCGGCGCCCTGGCGGTGGTGATGGTGGCGCTGGTGGTGCAGCACGGCGTCGAATATCTGTTCGCCACCGTGGTGTTGATGGGCTTGCTGCAAATCCTGTTCGGGTTGCTGAAGCTGGGAAAATTCATCCGCATGGTGCCGTTTCCGGTCATGGTCGGCTTCGTCAACGGCCTGGCCATCGTGATTTTTCTCGCCCAGTTGGGCCACTTCAAGATGCCGGGGCCGGATGGCGCACTGGCCTGGATGACGGGTATGCCGCTCTACACCATGCTGGGTCTGATCGCGCTGACCATGGCCATCATCTATCTGCTGCCGCACCTGACCAAGTCCGTGCCCTCCACCCTGGCCGGCATCGTCGCGGTTTCCGCTCTGGTGATCTTCGCCGGCATCGACACCAAGACCGTGGGCGACATGGCATCCATCGAGGGCGGCTTGCCGCAGTTCCACATCGCCGACGTGCCCTTCACCTGGGAAACCCTGCAAATCGTCTTTCCCTACAGCCTGATCCTGGCCGCCATCGGCCTGATCGAATCGCTGCTGACCCTGAACCTGATCGACGAAATGACCGACACGCGCGGCATGCCCAATCGGGAATGCATGGCGCAAGGTTCCGCCAATGTGGTAACCGGCTTCTTCGGCGGCATGGGCGGCTGCGCCATGATCGGCCAGAGCATGATCAACGTCAGCAACGGCGCCACCCAGCGCCTGTCCGGCATCGCCGCAGCGTTGTTCCTGCTCTCATTCATCCTGTTCGCTTCCGAGTGGATCGAGATGATCCCGCTGGCGGCGCTGATCGGCCTGATGTTCGTGGTCTCGGAAAAAACCTTCGAATGGGGCAGCCTCAACGCGCTGCGCCGGGTACCGAAAAGCGATGCCTTCGTGGTGGTCGCGGTGACGGTGATTACCGTGTTCACCGATCTGGCCATCGCCGTGATTACCGGGGTGATCATCTCCGCATTGGTGTTTGCCTGGCAGCACGCCAAACACATCCAGATGCGCAGCTACGTCGATGCCAAAGGCTGGAAGATCTATGAACTGGAAGGCTCTTTGTTCTTCGCCTCGACCGCGAATTTCCAGGAGCTGTTCACCCCCAGAGACGACCCCGACGAGGTGGTCGTGGAATTTCGCGGTGCGCGAGTCATGGACAATTCCGCGGTCGAAGCCATCGATACCCTGGCCAAGCGCTACGTTCAGGCCGGCAAACGTCTGCACCTGCGCCATCTGAGTCCGGATTGCCTGGAAGTGCTGACCAACGCCAAGGACATGGTGGAACTGAACATGGCGGAAGACCCGCACTACCACATCGCCGACAACAAGCTGGGATAGACCCCGGCCGCCAACGCTACGAAAAGTGATTTACAAGACGACGCCGACGGGCGACGGGCGGTCGCAATAACGGCTGATCAGTTCGTCGGCCGTTAGCGGCATGGCGAACAGATAGCCCTGGCCGACATGGCAGCCGATCTCGCGCAGCACCTTGAGCTGCTCCTCGGTCTCTATCCCTTCCGCCACGACTTTGAAGCCCAGCGTCTGCGCCATGGCCACGATGGTCTGGGCGATGGCGCGGTCGTCGAGGTTCTGGCCGATGTCGGCGACGAAGGATTTGTCGATCTTGAGTTCATCGAGCGGGAAACGGCGCAGATACGCGAGCGAGGAATAGCCGGTGCCGAAGTCG
>JAUXXW010000012.1 GCA_030684775.1 Pseudomonadota bacterium | reverse complement strand
AGATTTCGTTGGCGATGGCGGTGAGGCTGCGGTAGGGCTTGCCGTTGTATTCGTACTGGCCATCCGGCAACGTAGTGACGCGGTACTCGACACCCAGGAAATCGCGAGTGAGCACGGTGCCCGGAACCAACTGCACCAATTCGCCACGGATTCGTTTCTTGCGACTCTGTTGCTGAACCAGCGCGTCGATGCGCTCCTTGTTGCGGGCCAGGAGTTCCGGATGCAGGCCGGCGTACTCCAGTTCCTGCAGGCGGTAGGCCAGGCGCCGCTCCAGGTAGGGCCGGTTGTGAGTGGGAGCCGGTTTGCCGTAGAGCCGCTGCCAGAGCGATTTGATCTCATCAAACGGCAGGTTCGGAAGTCGTGCAATGCGTACCGTGATAGGCACGGCCAGATCGGGTGAGGGGTTCATGCAACCTCCTGTCAGGCAGTAAAGGGAGGTGTATGAACACGCTGTGGTGAGGGGAAGCCAAGGCAAACAGCCCGCTCATCGTCCGGGGCTGACGGAGCCGGCGTCCGCAGTCTGATTAAGCCCAGCGCCAGGAAGGAAGCCACTTCCTGACCACGCTGCTCGAGGGTCATGCGATCGGGGTCAAGTGCGTTTTGCAAATTCATGGTGGGCGGTTTCCTGTCTCAAACGGTGCCGCTGATTCTGCGAGGCAGGCATGGAAATCCGCGTTAGGAAAATTCCCGGTGTTTGCGGAAAGGACGTACCCTTCTGCGGAAATTCAGGGGGAATCGAAATGCACGTGAACACAAGAATGGCGCTGTTCTGCGCGCTGATCGTAGGGATATCGACCGCCACACTGGCTGACACCTTGATCGGCAAGGTTGTGGGTGTGGCCGACGGCGACACGATCACGGTGCTGGATGGTCAACAGACCCAGCACAAGGTCCGATTGATGGGGATTGATTGTCCCGAGAAGGCTCAGCCCTTCGGCCAAAATGCCAAGCAAAGCTTGTCCGACGTAAGCGTCCAACCGCCCCCTCTATCCAACCACCGCCAACTCAGGGTTTGGCGACGCCTCGCAGCGGCAGCAATTCATCAATCCTGCTATTCGGCCAAGTCGGCAGTTTCTCCAGGGTATCGCGTAGCCAGGCAGCCGGGTCGAGGCCGTTGAGGCGGGCGGTGCCGATCAGGCTCTGAATGGCCGCCGCGCGTTTCCCAGCCCGCTCCGAGCCGGTGAAGAGCCAATTCTTCTTGCCGATGGCAATCGGCCGGATCGCGTTCTCCACCGGATTGTTGTCGATCGGCAGATCGCCCGAGTCGGCATAGCGGATGAACGCCGCCCAGCGCCTCAGGCTGTAGTCGATCACCTTCGCCGTGGCGCCGCCGTCAGCCACGCTTTGCCGGGTGGCGTACAGCCACGCAAACAGCGCGTCCAGAATCGGCTTCGCCTCGCGCTGCCGCAATGCCTGTCGGGCTTTGGCATCCATGGCCCGCCCCGCCTCTTCGATGGCATAGAGCTTGCCGATCCGCGCCAGCGCTTCCCCGGCGATGGGGCTCTGGTTCGCCGCGTAGAGGTCGAAGAATTTCCGCCGCGCATGAGCCAGGCACGCCAGTTCTGTGATCCCCGATTTGAACAACGCCTTGTAGCCGCCATAGTCGTCCACCATGAGATGGCCTTTCCAGCCATCGAGGAAGTCGCCGGCATGGCTGCCGGAACGGCTCGCCTGGTAGTCGAACACCACGATGGGCGGCCCTTTCCCCAGGCTGTTGCTGCGGTAGGCCCACAGGTAGGCCCGTTTGGTCTTGCCGGCACCGGGGTCGAGTTGCGCCACCGGGGTTTCGTCGGCGTGGAGGACCGCCTGTTGCCTGAGTATTTCCGCCAATCGTTGCGCCAATGGCGTCAGGGCTACGCCCACGCGCCCCATCCATTCCGCCAGGGTGGAACGCGACAGGATGACGTCCTGGCGCGCGGCGATCTGTTCGATCCGGTACAGGGGCAGGTGGTCGGCGTATTTGCCGATGGCCACCCAGGCCAGCAGGCCGGGGGCGGCCAGGCCGCCGTCGATGATCGCGGCGGGGACCGGGGCGGCGGTGATGGTCTCGCAGGCGCGGCAGGCGTATCGCGGGCGGATGTGGCGGTGCACGAAGAAGCGGGCCGGCTCGACATCGAGCTGTTCGCTGATGTCCTCGCCGATCTTCACCAGGTTCTGGCCGCATTGGCCGCAGGTACAGGATTCCGGTTCGTGCCGGTGTTCGATGCGCGGCAGATGCTCCGGCAGGGGCTGGCGGCCAGCGCGGGGGCGCTTCGCGCGCGGCTTCGCGTCCGGGACCGCCGCTTCGGCTTCCGCCTCGCAGGCGGCGATGTCGGCTTCCAGGGTTTCCTGGAACAGGTCACGCTGTTCCGCGCTCAGGGCTTCGCTCTTGGCGCCGAAGCGCAGCCGGCGCAGGTGGGCGAGTTCCAGGGTGAGGGCTTGAATCTTGGCTTCGGCGTGCTTGAGGGTGGCATTCAGGCGGAGGGTTTCGGCGGCCTGTTGTCGCAGCCGGTCGAGCAGTTCCTGAACCGAGTTTCCGGCCCAATCCGGTAGGCAATCGGCGGCTTCGGTGGGGACCGGTTCAGGGCGCGAATTCATGGCTAGATTTTACCCGGCCAATCCGGCCGCAACCCGCGTGGATGCTGGGCTCGAACGATATCTTTGGAAGTAGGCATGACTACCCGGATGGGGAGGCTACACGCGCCAGTGGGCGGGTGGCGGCGTATCGAGTCGCCGCCAATCCACGCCAGTGACGAGCCATTGCCATTGCGCCGCCGTCAGCGCGCATACCGGGGTGTCGGCACTGGGCCAGATAAAGTGGCCGCGATGCAGGCGCCGCTGGCACAGCCAGACGCCGGTGCCGTCCCAGACCAGGAGCTTGAGCCGGTTCTGGCGGCGGTTGCGGAAGGCATAGGCGCTGCCGTCGCAGGGGGAGCGGCCCAGGGTGTTCTGGATGCGCTGCGAGAGGCCGTCGATGCCGGCGCGCATGTCGATGGGTTCGACCACCAGCCAGACCTGGTTCGCGACCGGCATCATGGCAGCCTCCTCAGCAGGTCGGCCAACCAGGGTGCTTCCCCCGCCGGTAGTTCGATGTGCCAGCCGCCTGGGCTGTGCAGACGGATGACGTTGCCTGGCACCGGCGCGGCGACGCTGGCCGGCACCAGGGTCAATGTGTCCTTGCCCGCCGCGATGGCCTCCTTCTCCAGGCGGTGCCAGCGGTAAAACGACTTGAGGCTCAAGCCGTGCTGAGCGCAATAGGCTACCTGGGTCAGGTCGCTTTGCCGCCAAGCCAAAATATGCCCGCGCCAGAATTCCACCCCGTGCCGCTTCGCCATCGTTGCTGCCTCCAGAAAAGCACCCAGCTTGCTCAGGCTCGGGGAATCAGCATAGATGGGGCGGCTGGACGCTTACTGTCCGACCTCGTGTTCGGCCGTTCAGTGAACGTGGAATGGCAGAAACTGGATCGGTACGAGCGGATCGTGGGCAAGGTGCTGGTCAGCGGCCAGGATGCCAACCTGGAACAGGTGCGCAAGGGGCTAGCTTGGCACTACAAAAAATACGAACGCGAACAGGAGCCACTTGATCGCGCGACCTATTCCCAGGCCGAGATTGAGGCGCGGATGAGTAACCGGGGGCTCTGGTCCGATCCCACACCTATCCCGCCGTGGGATTGGCGCAAGAGCAAGAAAAACTGACATGAAAACATCGGCAATTCACGTCAGTGTTGAACACGGCGGCAGCATGGAACCCGTCATCCAGATATACGATGCAGATCAATCTCAGCCGAAGCTGATCAAGATGAATCTTGAAGCCGCCCATAAGCTGTTAGAAGATTTGACTAGCTCAATCGAGCTGGTTGAAAGCCTGTTGCCCGGGCCGGATGACGTAACCCACTGAACTGAAGAATAGGAGTTTCAATGAACAAGATCATGGCCGCCTTGTTGGCGGGTGTTTTCCTGATGGCCACCCAGGCCTATGCAGCTGATCCGGCTTGTGAAGCCAAGGCGGTGGAGAAGAAGCTGGCCGGTGCCGCGAAAACCAGTTTCATGAAGAAGTGCGAGAAGGATGCCGCTGCTGCCGGTCCCGCTGCAGCCTGCGAAGCTAAAGCCGGCGAGAAGAAGCTGCATGGCGCGGCAAAGAACAGCTTTGTGAAGAAATGTGTGAAGGATGCGGCTCCGGCCCCAGCCAAATAATCGGGGCATGGGGCGTCGTTACCGATGTGTGGCCGTTACGCGATAGCGACGCCCCATTTTTCTCGCATCGAGCAGGTGCTGGGCACCACATTCCAGGCTGTCCAGCCGCGATACAACATCGCGCCCACCCAAAATGTCCCCATCATTCGCCAGACCGAGCACGGCTACGAACTGACGGAGTTGCGATGGGGACTCATCCCGTTCTGGTCCAAGACACCAACCACGGAATACAGCACCTTCAACGCCCGGCTCGAGACCGTCGCCACGAAGCCGGCTTTTCGTGGCCCATTTCGCACTCGGCGCTGCTTGATCCCGGTATCGGGGTTGTATGAATGGAAACAGGAAGGCGGCAAGAAGCAGCCTTACTTCATTACCGGCGCGGATGACGAAGGTATCGCCTTGGCCGGCTTGTGGGACGAATGGCGCGACAGTTCCGGTTTCACGCTGGCCAGTTGCACGATCATCGTGGGGCCCGCGAACGAGCGGATTGCGCCCATCCATGACCGTCTCGCCATCATCCTTCCTGAAACGGCCTATGCCGCCTGGCTCAATCCGAAGTCAGACCTTGAGCAGATCACTGGACTGATGCAACCGCATCCATCGGATCAGATGCGATGCTGGCCGGTGTCCACGGCGGTCAACCAGGCGCGGAACAACTCCCCTGAGTTGATCGAGCCGTTATGCTCAAAACCTCCAATGACCGGAATTGGCTCGACATAAGCCTTCCGCCAAGCCTTCTTGTCTGCCGAGAAGTCGGCCTCAACGGCCACTGAGTGCCGATCCAAATAGGTCAGCAATGCGTAGCCTACTTGCCACTGGGTTCTGATTCAACCCGACCGGCGGCTTACCTTATCGGCTAACTCACCCTTCCGACGCTTAAGTGACATCTAACATGTTACGCGAAAACGTCCAGTATTCGCCCCACTCACTCCAGACCTTCAACTCCCTCCAATGAACGGCACACGAAGGTGCCGTTCGTCTGGATGGGTACGTGACCAACTGGCGGCGTTGGTGCCGGCCTGGGTTGGCAGGTTTATTGGGTGAGGGATGGGCGCGGTGCGCTCCGACCTCTCCGACGGTGTGCCACCCCAATACAGAACAGGCCAGCTGCCAGAAGGGCTAGGACTGACGGCTCAGGGACGGGAGATGTTTCAGGGACAGTAGATGCAGTCCATACAGCGTATGTAACCTGACCGAAAGGCCCAGTGTTCGTGTCACCCGGTGCCGTGTAGCTATACGATGTCCAATCATCGTCGCAATAACCCGCAGCACAATTTCGCGCCTCTCCTAACAACACATAACCGTCCACGGCTTGCCTTGCAAAAGGTGTCCACACGTAACACTGACGCAGATCCCCGCATCCACGGGTCAATTCCGGGTGATCGTCATATCCGCCGGGCCCGTCCCCTATGAATACCTGGTCCAATAACGATTGCGACGCCTCTGCCGCCCGTGCCTTCGTACTGAATATGAAATCCTCAGGGGAATCACATCCATTGAATAGCCCGCCACAGCTACCGTCAACAAAACTGACATCGTAACTAATGCCCCCCACGATGACACCGTTGGCTCCTGTCAGTGTGCCGGCACCGTCTACCTGCCAAATGACTGCTGCAGTTGCGGCCATACTCAACGAAAAAGCAGCCAGGACACTGGCGGCTTGAGCAATCACTTTGAATATATTCATTGTTAGACTTTCTTATGTTCTTGAGAAGATTCCGCACGTCCTACGTGTTGGGCATCTGACACCTAACCCCCAGCCGCTTTCCGGATCGAGTGTCTGGGCTGCAGATTTTAATAAAGCAATTTCCGCACCAACGGCTTGGATGTTAAATCAACATCATGTTTTTATTACTAATTCAATTCATATATAGGACTACTAAGCCAGTAGAGTCAGATGTAAGGCAATCATGTGTAAAGAAATTCGTCAATACTAGACGACTCGATCAAGATTCTGGAGAGTTGCCTGTGCGACACGATCGAGGTCATTCCCGGCGTCGCGTCCGTCGACATGGAACAGATGGTACGTTCCCTCACCCGCCATTTCACGGCAATCAACCGACTGTGTGAAGCGCTGGCCATCCCCGACGAGATCAATCAGGAAATCGCTGAGGGCGTCATCGCGCTGATTCACAACTCAGCCGTCCAGAAAATCCAAGCAGACGACTTCGAATAGGCTTCAGCATTCGATTGACTGGGTTCCCTGCGGTAACTATGATGGATTCCATACGGAACCCATCAGCGTGATCCATGCCCACACCCAACCGTGATCCAGAACACCTCGCGAAGCTGCGTGACTTCTACGCAGAGTCTCGTCGCATCCCTTCCAATCCACGGATCGGCGAGTTGATTGGCACTTCCAAAGCGTCCGCGCGCAAGTTCATGGAGCGGCTGGAGAAGCACGGGTTTGTCGAGCGCACTCCCGATGACGATGCCTGGATTCCCGGTCGGCGCTTCTTTGAGCATGCGCTGAGCGAGGATGCTGTTCGTGCTGGCATGCCGGCTATGGCCAGGGATGTCAGTACCACGCCGTTCTACTTCGACGAATATCTGGTGCGAGAACCTTCGCGGACTGTGCTGGTTCCGGTGCGCGGCGATTCCATGACCGATGCGCACATCGACGACGGCGATCTGGCGGTCATCGAGCGGGGTTCCGAAGCCAATGTCGGTGACTTCGTTGTGGCCATCGTCGATGGCGACTACACCCTGAAAGAACTGGTCCTGGAACAGGGCCGCTTTGCGCTCAAACCGCACAACCCGTCTTACCCCCTCATTGTTCCCGAGGCCGATCTGGAAATCTTCGGCGTCATGGTCGGCCTGGTCCGACGATTCCAAAGCTAGCCCCTCGGCCATGAGTTCCTGCTTTCATGCGGGGGGCCGCCCAGCCCTCCGAGACGCCCCTTTCTCTCTCGACGAGCCGCTTTCCGTGGTGCCGTTGCCGGGTATCCCCATCCTGGCGACACCCGTGCCTGCGGGGTTCCCGTCTCCCGCCGACGACCACGCCGAGGAGCGCATCGATCTCAACGAACATCTGATCGCCCACAAGGAGGCGACTTTCTTCGTGCGCGTGGCGGGTGAGTCGATGGTCGGATTCGGCATCCACCATGGTGACCTGCTGGTGGTTGACCGTTCCATCGACGCCATCGATCGCAGTGTGGTGATTGCAGTGGTGGACGGCGATTTCACTGTCAAGCAACTTTGCCGTATTCCGGAAGGGGTGTTGCTGCGCTCCGGCAGCGCCACGCATTCCGACATCTTTGTCGGCGAGGAACAGACACTGACGGTTTGGGGTGTCGTGCGCTGGTCGATCCATCAGGTGTGGTCGTGCCCCGAAACCTCGCGCTGATCGA
>JAUXXW010000124.1 GCA_030684775.1 Pseudomonadota bacterium | reverse complement strand
GCGAACCGCATCAACCTGGCACACGCGGCATGATGCGGTTCGCTGCGCTCACCACATCCTACGGCAGTTATTTCATAGAGCGGGGCGGCTCATACAAAGCCATGACGGCTGAAGGTCAGAACAAATTTGCCCTGCCGCGTGGCCCCTGACCAATACGAAAACACGCGAAGTCGTGCTGCGAAAAGCATCACATCGACGCACACAGCATCATTTGGAGACGGTGTAGTTGCTGTAACCCGGTTCCGACTTGCACTTGAAGGCACAGCCCGAGAAGGCATTAAACTGGGCCTCGAAGAAATATCGCGGCTTTCACTGAAATAACGACTGCACCATCCTTTTGGCAAACAGCTTCATCGTTTACCCATGCGGAACCGGTGTAATCGGTGGGCATGCCGCGTATGTCCACCACTACCAAACCAAAACGAAGTAGGGAGGTTTTCATGAAGTATTTTCTGTTGCCATTGCTGTGCCTGTTTTTTCTGACCGGCACCGTCCATGCCCGCTCCACCATCCCCGTCGTCAATCTGGAAAACGAATCCATCATGGCGGCCAGCGGCAAGGTGTTGAGCCTGGACGACATCGCCCGCGCCTTGCGCCTGGCGGCGCCGAAACGCGGCTGGCGTATCGAGGAAACCGGCCCCGGCAAGGCGATAGGCACGCTGGAAGTGCGCGGCAAACACACCATCAAGGTGGACATCGGCTACACGGAGAGGGCCATCTCATTCACTTACAAAGACAGCGTCAACATGAAATACGGCAAGGATGGCGACGGCAATCCGGTCATTCACCCCTTCTATATCAAGTGGGTACAGAACCTGTTGAGCGATGTGCGCGCTGAAGTGAGCCGGTTTTGATGCCCGCGCCTGATTTCCTTACCACCTTGACCGAGTTCGCCCCCGCCCGTCTGCGCGGTCTGCCGGCGCGCTTCGAGGCGCAGAAGATCGCCTTCGGGCCGGTGGTCTTCCAGTGCGTGCGGGTGGCCTGGAAAAGTGGGCTGCTGGCACTTCTGGATGCGGCCGGAAAAGCCGGTGCCAGCGTCGAGGCGTTGGCTGCGCAAAACAGCCTCTCCGAATATGCCATTTCCGTCGTGCTGGAAACGGCGCTGTCGGCCGGCGTGGTGCGGCGCGAGGGTGAGCATTACAGCCTGACCCGTATCGGCGACAACGTGCTGCACGACGAGATGACCCAGATCAACATCGACTACGTCCACGACGTCTGCTACCAGGGCCTGTTCGCGCTCGAAGCCAGTCTGCGCGAGGAGAAGCCCCTGGGCCTCAAGGCGCTGGGCGATTGGCCCACGGTCTACGAGGGTTTGCCCGAACTACCCGAGCCGGCCCGCGCGAGCTGGTTCAAGTTCGATCACTACTACTCGGATTCGGCCTTTGCCCAGGCCTTGCCCCATGTATTCGCGCGCAAACCTCGCCGGCTGATGGACATCGGCGCCAATACCGGCAAGTGGTCGCTGCATTGCCTGCGTCACGACCCGGAGGTGCGTCTGACGCTGCTCGACCTGCCGGTACAGTTGGCGCAAGCGCGCGTCACCCTGGAAAATGCCGGCCTGCTCCCCAGGGCGGATCTGCATCCGATCGACATCCTGGACTTCGACGCGCCCTTTCCCGCCGGCATGGACGCGGTATGGATGAGCCAGTTCCTGACCTGTTTCAGTCTCACGGCCATCGGCCATATCTTCCGCCGCGCCGCCGAATGTCTCGCGCCGGGCGGTTCGGTCTGGGTGCTGGATACCTTCTGGGATCGCCAGCGGCACGACATCGCCAGCTATTGCCTGATCAACACCTCGCCCTATTTCACGGCCATCGCCAGCGGCAACAGCAAGATGTATGAATCCAGCGCCATCGTCGCCAGCGCGGAAGCCCATGGCTTGCGCCTCGCGGAGACGGTGGACGATCTCGGCATCAGCCATTCGCTGCTGCGCTTCGAACGGACGGCGTGATGGCTGGGCTTCGTCGTGTCGCGGTCACCGGCATGGGCATCGTCAGTTGCCTGGGTAATCGCCTGGATGACGTCGCCGCCGCCCTGCGCGAGGGGCGCTCCGGCATCCAGGCCGTGCCCGAGTATGCCGAGCGCGGCCTCAAGACCCAGGTGGCCGGCGTGCCCATCGTCGCCGGCCTGCCCCCAATCGAGCGGCGTCATCGCCGCTTCATGGGCGAGGTCGCGCAACACGCTTATGCCGCGCTGCGCGCCGCCATCGAGGATGCCGGCCTCGACACGGCATCGGTGCGGCATCCACGCAGCGGCCTGATCGCCGGTTCCGGGGTCGGCTCCGTGTATCAACATCACCAGGAAATGGAAATCGCCCGCCTTGAGGGGGCGCACAAGGTCTCGCCGTTCGCGGTGCCGAAGATCATGGGCAGCACGGTTTCCGCCGTGCTTTCCACCGCCTTCGGCATCACCGGCGCCAGTTATTCCATCACCTCGGCCTGCGCCACCTCGGCGCATTGCCTGGGCCACGGCATGGAGCTGATCCAGTTGGGCAAGCAGGACATCGTCTTTGCCGGTGGCGCGGAAGAACTGGCCTGGACCACGACCCTCATGTTCGACGCGATGGGTGCCCTCTCCTCCTCGTTCAACGAAACGCCACAGCGCGCCTCGCGCCCCTACGACCAGGGGCGCGACGGCTTCATCATCGCCGGTGGCGCCGGCATGTTGGTGCTGGAGGAGATGGAACACGCCCGCCGTCGCGGCGCCCGCATCTACGGCGAACTGGCCGGCTATGGCGCCACCTCGGATGGCCGGGACATGCTGACTCCCTCGCGTGAGGGCGCCGCCCGCGCCATGCGCCTGGCGCTGTCAGGCATCGAGGCGCGGCCGGACTACATCAACACCCACGCCACCTCGACCCAGGCGGGTGACCTCGTGGAAGTGGCCGCCATGCAAAGCGTATTCGGCGCCGACCTGCCGATGTTCTCTTCGACCAAGGGACTCACCGGCCACCCCATCGGCGCGGCGGGCGCCCATGAGGCGATCTACACCCTGCTCATGCTGCGCGACGGCTTCGTCGCCGGCTGCGCCAACCTGGAACAAACCGACCCTACCCTGGACGCGCTGCCCCTGCTGCGCGCCCCAACCCCACACCGGATCGAGCTGGCGATGTCGAACAGCTTCGGTTTCGGGGGTACCAACGCCTGCCTGGTGTTCAGGCGGGTGGATTGACGCTGTTCTTTTCAACCTCACGGGAGTGACACACATGAAATACCTTTCCACGCTTGCCACCGTTGCGTTTCTGACGGTTTCCCTGAATGCCGCCGCCCGCGACGACCACAAGATGCTCCCGCTCAAGGATGCTCTCGAAGCGCCCGCCGCCAAGGAGAAGCTGGACCAGTCGATCAAGTTCTACTTCGCCGGCCAACCCCACCCCACGGTCGTCAAGAGTTTGGGCACCTGGCCCACCAACAAGAAGACCAACGCCTTCGGCAAATCGGACACGGAAGCGTGCAACTGGGTTTTCCTGTCCGCCATGCTGACCTTGCAGGAACGCGCCCAGAAAGAAGGCGGTAACGCGGTTATCGACATCAAGAGCAATTACCGCAACAACGAAACCGCCAGCGCGACGGACTTCATGTGCGGAGTTGGCAACATCGTGGCCGGGGTGGCACTCAAGGGCACCGTGGTGAAACTGGCGGAATAACTTGATGCCCGCGTGGGCGCCAGGTGTATGAACCTTAAAACCGCATTGGGCTGCGTCTTGGTTACCGGGATGCCGCATGGCCGCGGGTGCCTGAAGCCGTGAAGATACTCACCGTTTGGGTGAATCCGCGTGGCGACCGATAGGAGCGGGCTTGCCCGCGATTGGCGGCGGCTATCGCGGGCAAGCCCGCTCCTACCGAGCCCAGGATGACGGTTTGAAAGCCCCCATGCCACGAAGCCCCCGCTTCCTTGCCGCCCTGGCCTTGGCCCTGTCCGGCTTCCTGCTCATGGTCGGTTTCGAGAACATCGGCGCGGACGTCAGGAGCAGCCAACTGCAACTCCAGTTCGCCTGGGCGGCGGCGGCCAGCCGCGACATTTTGGCGGGATGGGGCGAGGCGGGGCGGTCGCGGGTGGTACTTGGGCTTTATGCCGATTTTTTGTTTCTCATCGGCTACACCGCGCTGCTGACGCAATGGCTGCGCGCCTGGCGGCAACCGCGCAGGCTGGTTTGGGGGGTGCTGCTGGCCGGCGGTCTGGACGCGCTGGAGAACGTGTTCCTTCTGGGTTTCATCCGGGGCGGGATCGATGTCGCGTTGACCCCGCTGGTCGGCGTGATGTCGACGCTGAAGTTCGGCCTGATCGGCATCGCCCTTGTCTATCTGGGCGCTGGTTTCCGCGTGAGCAAGTAGCGGTTTGTTGGGCACGCTGCGCTTTGCCTTTATACCCTTGGGTGCAACCTACGCCCCTACAATGGCGGCCATGCCCGCCGAAGCGTCAACCACCCCCTACTCCAGCCTGACCCCCGATACCGTGCTCGACGCGCTCGAAAGCGTCGCGCTCACGCCGGATGGTCGCCTGCTCGCCCTCAACAGTTTCGAGAACCGCGTCTACCAGGTCGGCATGGACGATGGGCCGCCGCTGGTGGTGAAGTTCTACCGCCCCGGCCGCTGGCCTGCCGCCGCCATCCAGGAGGAACACGATTTCACCCTGGACCTGGCCGGTCGCGAATTGCCGGTGGTGGCGCCGCTCAAATTGCGCGATGGCGCCACCCTGCACGGCCACGCCGGTTTCCTCTTCGCCGCCTACCCGCGTCGCGGCGGACGCATGCCGGAATTCGACAGCGCGGACACGCTGGAATGGATGGGCCGCTTCATCGGCCGCATCCACGCGGTCGGCGCCCTGCAAGCCTATCGTCACCGCCCTACCCTCGACATCGCCAGCTTCGGCGAACGATCGCGCGACCTCATCCTCGCGGGCCGCTGGTTGCCGGCCGATCTGCTACCGGCCTGGCAAAGTGTCGTCGAGCAGGCGCTGGAAGGTGTGCGACATTGCTATGCGCGGGCGGGAAAGATCGCCCACTTGCGCCTGCATGGCGACTGTCACGCCGGCAACGTTTTATGGACGGACGAAGGGCCGCATTTTGTGGATTTCGACGACAGCCGCATGGGGCCGGCGGTGCAGGACCTCTGGATGCTGCTGTCAGGCGACCGCGCCAGCATGACCCGGCAGCTCTCCGACGTGCTGGCCGGCTATGAGGATTTCGCCGAATTCGATCGTCGCGAACTGCACCTGATCGAAGCCCTGCGCACCCTGCGCCTGATCCACCACGCCGCCTGGCTGGCGCGTCGCTGGGATGACCCCGCCTTTCCCGCCGCCTTTCCCTGGTTCGACACACCGCACTATTGGCAGGAACGCATCCTCGAACTGCGCGAACAGATCGCGCTGATGCAGGAGGAACCGCTGTATGTGTGACGCGCATCGCCCCCCGGCTTGTTTCTCGTCGACCGTTGATAAGCATGAAAACGTTTGGACGCGTGGCCTCCCCCTTTTTCAAAGGGGGAATGAGGGGTACCGAAGGGTAGGGGCTTCATCAGATTTAGCAACGTTTGCCTGTGCAGCCGTTTCAGAAATCCCCCCTAACCCCCCTTTGAAAAAGGGGGGAACCACCGCACCAACCGCATCACCCGTTAACGGCAATAGCGCCTTTGATAAAGGGGGGTTCCAAACCCGCCGGCGAAGCAACCCATGTGCGGCATAGCCGGTGAATTCCGCTTCGATGGCGCCGCGCCCGCGCGCGCGACCATCGAACGCATGAGCGACCGTCTGGCGCGACGCGGGCCGGACGCGGCGGGTTTCTGGAGCGAAGGCCCGGTGGCTTTCGGGCATCGCCGCCTGGCCATCATCGACCTCTCGCCGCGGTCCGCGCAGCCGATGCACGACGCCGACACCGGCCTCACCCTGGTGTTCAACGGCACCCTCTACAACTACCCGGAGTTGCGCGCCGAGTTGCTGGCGCGCGGCCACCCCTTCCATTCCGATGGCGATACCGAAGTCCTGCTGCGCGCCTACGCCGAATGGGGCGAGGCCTGCCTGCCGCGCCTGCACGGCATGTTCGCCTTCGCCCTCCACGACGCGCGCCGACAGTCCGTGTTCCTCGCCCGCGACCGTCTCGGCATCAAACCGCTCTACTACTCCCTGGACGGCCGGCGCCTGCGCTTCGCCTCCAGCGTCCAGGCGTTGCTGGCCGCCGGTGACATCGCCGACGGACTCGACCCGGTCGCGCTGCATCACCATTTCACCCTGCACGCGGTGGTGCCGGCGCCGCGCACCGTGCTCGCCGGCATCCGCAAACTGGCGCCGGCCAGCCACCTCATGATCGACGCGCGCGGTGGCGCCCGGGAAACGCCTTATTGGCGCTTGAGCGCGCGGCGCCCCGCCACTCCCATGAGTGAAGCCGAGTGGACGGAAGCCATCCACGCCAGCCTGAAAAGCGCGGTGAAGAAACGTCTGGCCATCGCCGACGTGAAGGTCGGCGTGCTGCTCTCCGGCGGCCTCGACTCCAGCCTGCTGGTGGCGCTGCTGGCGGAACAGGGCGAGCGCGACCTGCTCACCTTCTCGGTCGGCTTCGAGGATCAGCCGGAGGAATCCGGCCATGAATTCGAGTATTCCGACGCCGTCGCCGCGTACTACGGCACCCGCCATCACCAGTTCCGCATCGCCAACAGCGAAGTGCTCAAGCGCCTGCCGGAAGCCGTCGACGCCATGGCCGAACCCATGGTCGGCCAGGACGCGGTGGCCTTCTACCTGCTCTCGGAACAGGTTTCCAAGACCGTCAAAGTGGTGCAGAGCGGCCAGGGCGCCGACGAGGTGTTCGGTGGCTATTACTGGTACCCGAAGATGCGGGACGACGCCGAAGGCGGCCCGCTGCAACGCTTCCGCCACCACTACTTCGACCGCGATCACGACGAATATCTCGCCATGCTGGCGCCGGCCTGGCACGGCCCCGATCACACCGCCGCCCTGATCGAAGCCCGCCTGCATGAACCCGGCGCCGACGAATTCATCGATCAGGTGCTGCGCATGGACACCACCATGCTGATTACCGACGATCCGGTGAAGCGGGTGGACAACATGACCATGGCCTGGGGCCTGGAAGCGCGGGTACCCTTCCTCGACCACGAACTGGTGGAACTGGCCGCCGCCATGCCGGCGGAATTGAAGCTCGCCTCGGGCGGCAAGCACATCCTCAAACAGATCGCGCGCGGCCTGCTGCCGGATGCGGTGATCGACCGCAAGAAAGGCTATTTCCCGGTGCCGGCGCTGAAATATGTGCGCGGCGACTTCCTCGAATTCATGCGCGACGTCCTCGATTCGCGCGCCTGCCGCGAGCGCGGGCTGTACCAACGCGCTTACGTGGAAAAACTATTGGCCGAACCGGAACAACACCACACCCGCATCCAGGGCAGCAAGCTGTGGCACCTGGCGTTGCTGGAGTACTGGTTGCAACGCAATGTGGATGGCGGGCCGGTAGGCTAGCCAGCCACGCCGATGGAGATTGCCCATGAATAACGAACTGGTGTGCTGGAAATGCGGCGCCAGCCTGGCCGACCTGCCGCTGCCCCTGGGCCGCCGTGCCGAATGCCTGGCGTGTCACGCCGAACAACACGTCTGCCGAATGTGCCGCCATTACGACACCGCCAAGGCGAAACAATGCCGCGAGACCGCCGCCGATGATGTGAAAGACAAGACCCGGGCGAATTTCTGCGGCTGGTTCCAGCCTCGGGCCGGTGCTTACACCCCGGGAAAGACTGAACAAAGTGATGCGCGGGGCAAACTGGATGCGTTATTCGGCGGCGAGTAGCCATGATGTTGGGCACGCTGCGCTTTGCCCAACCTACGGGTTACTACGGGTTACGGGCGAATCAGCAGCGCTGGCAAATTTCGTAGGTTGGGCAAAGCGCAGCGTGCCCAACATCCGTCTCAAGTTCGTTGATAAGTCACGAAGTGATACGCCAACCCCTCCGAATTGACGTTTTCCCGGCGCTCGGCCTCCCGCCATAGCGCCCGGTCGAACTCGGGAAACCAGGCATCGCCGGCATAGTCGGCCTGAATTTCCGTGAGATAGAGGCGGTCGGCGCGCGGCAAGACCTGGGCATACAGTTCCGCGCCACCGACAAAAAACACCTCCGCGTCGCCCACGCAGGCGGCGATGGCCGCGTCGAGGGAATGCGCGGTGAGGCAACCTTCCACGCGATACGCCGGGTCGCGCGTGACGATCACCGTGGTGCGCCCCGGCAGCGGCTTGCCGATGGATTCATAAGTCTTGCGCCCCATGATGATGTGATGCCCCATGGTCAGCGCCTTGAAGTGCTTGAGGTCTTCCGACAAACGCCAAGGCAGGGTGTTGTCGATGCCGATGACACGATTGCGCGCCATCGCGGCGATCACGGAAACAACGGGGGTTGTGGACGGGGTGGACACGGGAACTCCGGCAGAACGGGCAAGGCCGGGAAGATAACCCACACCACGCATGGAAGTCAGCGGGCCAACTCCCCCCTTTTCCAAAGAGGGGCTGGGGTACCGCAGGGCCAGAATTCCTGATCCAGCCGTAAGGGTGAATGGCACCATGAGCGCAATTCACACCAGGGAGTAGATCATCCTGGCCCCCGTTTCGGGATGGTGGAAATCCAAATCGTTGAGCTCATCGAGCAAGGCGCGACGTTGGGCACGCTGCGCTTTGCCCAACCTACGTCACTGCACTGAAAAGCAAACCGCGTCGGCGAGGCGAGAAGGAGCACGGGGGGGCTTGACCGCGCCTGTAGAATCCCCCCTTCCCTCGATTGCCTGTAGCGTCCCATGTCTGATTCCCTTGCCGGCCTGCTGGCCACCGCCCTCGATACGCGGGCCGACCTGATTACTCGCCTGCATGGCGAGCAAACCGATGCCTACCGCCTGTTCCACGGCAGCGTGGAGGGCATGTCTGGCCTGACGGTGGATCGTTATGGCGATCTGTTGCTGGTACAGAGTTTTCACCAGAGTCTGGCCCCGGACGACCTGGCCGCGCTGGAAGCTTTTTATGCCACGGCCCTGCCGGGTCTGATCCCGATCTACAACGACCGCAGCCAGCCCAATTCACGCATCCGTAATCCGCTGACGCCCGAGCAGAAGGTCGCGGCCCATCTGCCGCGCCAGTGCAGCGAAATGGGCGTGAATTACCGCATCCAGGCTCGTCACGAGGGCCAGGACCCGTGGCTGTTCCTCGACCTGCGCGCCGGCCGGCGGCGGGTGATGGCGGAGGCGGCGGGCAAGTCGCTGCTTAATCTGTTCGCCTACACCTGTGGGGTCGGCATTGCCGCCGCCAAGGCCGGGGCGCGTCTTGTGGTGAACGTGGATTTTTCCGAGTCGAGCCTGCGGGTGGGCAAGGAAAGCGCCCACCTGAACGAGCTGTCGACCCGGCCGCGCCGGGTGCACAGCGACGTCTTTCCCGCCCTGCGCCAATACGCCGGCCTGGGCCAGGCGCAAATGGTGCGCGGCAAGCGCCTGCCGCCGTTCCCGAAACTGGAACAGCAGCAGTTCGATCTGGTATTCCTCGATCCGCCCCGCTACGCGAAAAGCCCATTCGGCGTGGTGGACCTGGTCAACGACTACCCCGCCCTGTTCAAACCGGCGCTATTGGCCACGACGGAAGGCGGCACGCTGATTTGCACCAACAACGTGGCGGAAGCGGAGTCGGATGCCTGGCTCGATCAATTGCGCCGCAGTGCCGTCAAGGCCGGCCGGCCGATTCATGAGGCGGAGTGGATCGCGCCGGAGGCCGATTTCCCCAGCCCGGACGGCAAGCCGCCGCTGAAGATGGTGGTGCTGCGGGTTTGAGCATTTACCGTTGAACACACCGCGCGGAGGGCGCCCATGAAAATCCCGAAAAGACTGCAACCATTGCTCGAAGACGGCCTGATCGACGACGTGATCCGCCAGCTCATGAGCGGCAAGGAGGCGATGGTCTTCGTCGTCCGTTGCGGCGACGAGGTGCGTTGCGCCAAGGTTTACAAGGAGGCGAACAAGCGCGCCTTCCGCCAGAGCGTCGATTACACGGAAAACCGCAAGGTGAAGAACAGTCGCCAGGCGCGCGCCATGGCGAAAGGCACGCGCTTCGGCCGGGAAGCTCAGGAAGAAGCCTGGCAGAACGCCGAGGTCGACGCCTTGTATCGCCTGGCCGGAGCCGGCGTGCGCGTGCCCAAGCCTTACAACTTCCATGCCGGCGTGTTGCTGATGGAGCTGGTAGCCGACGCGGACGGCAACGCGGCGCCGCGACTGAATGATCTGACGTTCACCCTCGAAGAAGCGCGCACGCATTTCCAGACGCTGCTCAGGCAGGTCGTGCTGATGCTGTGCGCCGGGATCATCCACGGCGACCTGTCGGAATACAACATCCTGGTCGGCGAGGATGGCCCGGTCATCATCGACCTGCCGCAGGCCGTGGATGCCGCCGGCAACAACCACGCCCGCGCCATGCTGGAACGCGATGTCGCCAACCTGGCAGGCTATTTCGGCCGTTTCGCGCCGGAACTACTGACCACGCGCTACGGCCAGGAAATCTGGGCGTTATACGAACACGGCGACCTGCAACCGGATACGCCGCTCAGCGGCTATTTCGTGGAAAGCACGAAGGCGGTGGACCTGCATGGCGTGATGCAGGAAATCAACGACGCCCTGATCGACGAACGGGAGCGGCAGTTGCGTTTGCGGGATGCCGAATAGCGTGGTCGGGTAGGTAGCTTTTTTGCGCTTCCATACGCTTCCATAACCGGGGGCGCCACATGAAAAAAGCCGGCTTGCGCCGGCTTTTTTCATTGCCACTACAGCCCACGGATTCAGGCCGCTTTATTGTCGCCTTCGTGCCGGGTTTCCACCATGACCAACGGTTCGGCGGCCTGTTCCGCGTGTTGCGGACGGGCACGACGACGTGGATTGGAGGGCGGGCCCCAGGTATCCGGATTCGACTGGGTCTGCTCCGGTGCCGCAGCTTCGCTGGTTTCAACCATCACCATCGCTTCCGCCGGGGCGGCGGTAGCGCGGTTGCGGTTGCGGCGGCGCCGTGCCGGATTGGCGGCGGCGCCTTCTGCTGCGTCGGCGGCGGGCGCATTTTGCGTTTCCACCAGCTCCATTCCGGCGCTGTTCAGGTTGCCTGCCGCAGCAGGAGCAGGTTCGAGCTTGACGATCACAGGTGCCGACTCAACCGGATCTGCTTCCAGCCTGACCACGACCGGCTCCAGATTGGCTTGCGATGCGGGCGCGGGAGCCGGCTGATCGGCTGACTCGGCGACCAGTTCCAGTACGGTCTGATCGGTGGTCGTGGTGGTTTCACCACGGCGGCCACGGCCACCGCGACGACCACGACGGCGGCTCTCGCGCTCTTCAGCACCGGCGGCATCGCTGGCCACTTCGCTTTCGACCGGAGCGGCAGCCTGTGCCGGCACACGCACTTCTTCCTGGGCCGGCGCGCGTTCGCGGCGCGGACGTTCCGGGCGCTCGCCACGCGGTTCCCGATTTTCGCGGGGCTCACGCGGTTCGCGCGGCTCGCGGGGTTCACGAACCTCGCGCTTGTCCGGACGCTCGCCGCGCGGCGGACGCTGCTCAGCCGCTTCGGGACGCTCGCCACGCGGGCGGCGTTCACCGCCACGTTCGTTGCGATCAGGGCGCTCGCCACGGGCTTCACGCGGCTCTCCGCCACGGCCACGACGCGGTTCCCGCTCGCCACGGCGAGGTTCACTCTTCTTGGTGGTTTCGGCCGGTTTGGCGGCTTCAGCGGGTTCGTTGAGGCTGCGCAGCCAACCGAATATGCGGCCGAACAGGCCGGGCTGGGCGGCGGCTGGCGCCGCCTCGGCAACCGCGCGCACCGGGGCAGGCTGCGAGGGGGTGATGCCTTGCACCACAGGTTGCGCACGCTCCGGCTTGGCGGCATTGCCGTTCTTGCCTGCTTCCTCTTCCTCGGCCGGCTTTTCCACCATGCGGTAGCTGGGCGCCATGGTGTCCGACAGGTTGAGCTGGTCGTGGCGCAGGCGCGTCAGGGTGTAGCGCGGGACTTCGAAGTGCAGATTCGGGATCAACATCACTTCGACGCGATGCCGCGCTTCGATGGCGAGAATGTCGTGGCGCTTCTCGTTGAGCAGGAAGGTGGCGACATCGACCGGAATCTGCACATGCACGGCGCCGGTGTTTTCCTTCATCGACTCTTCCTGGAGCATGCGCAACAGGTGCAGGGCAAAGGATTCGGTGCTGCGCACATGACCGGTGCCGGAGCAGCGCGGGCAGGTGATGTAGCTGGTCTCGCCGAGGCTGGGTTGCAGACGCTGGCGCGACAGTTCCAGCAGGCCGAAACGGGAAATCTTGCCGGTCTGGATACGGGCGCGGTCGTAGTGCAACGCGTCGCGCAGGCGGTCTTCGACTTCGCGCTGGTTCTTCTGGTTTTCCATGTCGATGAAGTCGATCACGATCAAACCGCCCAGATCGCGCAGACGCAACTGGCGCGCGGCTTCATCGGCCGCTTCCAGGTTGGTGTTGAAGGCGGTCTGTTCGATGTCGGCGCCCTTGGTGGCCTGCGCCGAGTTGACGTCGATGGCGACCAGCGCCTCGGTGTGGTCAATCACGATGGAACCGCCGGAGGGCAGCGGCACCGCCCGCGAGTAGGCGGTTTCGATCTGGTGTTCGATCTGGAAGCGGGAGAACAGCGGCACCGGGTCGCTGTACAGCTTCACCTTGTTGACGTTGCCAGGCATGACGTGAGCCATGAACTGCCTGGCCTGCTCGCAGACGGCGGGTTCGTCGATCAGAAGTTCACCGATGTCCGCGGTGAAATAGTCACGGATGGCGCGGATCACCAGGCTGGATTCGGCATAGATCAGGAAGGCACCGGACTGGCCCTGGGCGGCACCGTCGATGGCGTTCCACAGTTGCAGCAGGTAGTTGAGGTCCCACTGCAATTCTTCGACATTGCGGCCGATGCCGGCAGTGCGGCCGATCAGGCTCATGCCGGGGGGCACATCCAGTTGTGCCAGCGCGTCACGCAGTTCGTTGCGTTCTTCGCCCTCGATACGACGGGAAACACCGCCGCCGCGCGGGTTGTTGGGCATCAACACCAGATAACGGCCGGCCAGGCTGATGAAGTTGGTCAGCGCCGCGCCCTTGTTGCCGCGTTCGTCCTTTTCCACCTGGACGACCAGTTCCATGCCTTCCTTGAGGAAATCCTGGATCTTGCCGCGGCTGAAATCGCCGCCTTCGGCGCCGCGCAGAGCAGATCGGGCGATTTCCTTGAACGGCAGGAAGCCGTGGCGTTCGGCGCCGTAATTGACGAAACAGGCTTCCAGGGAAGGCTCGACACGGGTGACGATGGCCTTGTAGATATTGCTTTTGCGCTGTTCCTTGTTGGCGGATTCGATGTCGAGATCGACCAGTTTCTGGCCTTCGACAATGGCGACGCGGAGCTCCTCCGCTTGCGTCGCGTTGAACAACATACGTTTCATGTTTTACCCCAGCGCTCCTCGCGCCCCGGGTGAAAAACCCATGCCGCGCGAGATTGTCACGACGGCGATGCAGGGCAGGAGATCAGGCGTCTTGTATTTTGTCGCTGAGCGGCTGGTGCATTGGTTGCGGGTCTATCGCTAATTCATCCAGCCGGCTGGGTTCAGGTATCAACCAAGGCCGACCGGGAGATCATCCGGGTACGGGTCGCGCAGAAAAATTGCGTTACCATCGCCACTTTTTTCGGGCTCGCGGTGCACGGGAAGCGTTCGGCCTCTTGGTGACTTGGCGCGCTAGACAGCGCGGACTTGGCACAGAGGGGGAACGGTTCCGGTAATTCCCGCGGGCTTTCGGCCGGTGAGCGAGACAACCGGCGCCCCTGGGCGGTGCTTGGGCAGGATCTTCAACGCCCCGAGTGCACGCTTTTTGGGCAGCGGGAGTATACGGTAATGCAATCGGTCGTCAAAGCTGCTGTAACTAAAGTACTTATTGGCCCGGAACAGGCTGGACAGCGCATCGACAATTTTCTCGTCAAACACCTCAAAGGCGTGCCGAAAAGCCGCATTTATCGGATGTTGCGTGAGGGTGAGGTGCGGGTCAGCGGGCACCGCGCAAAACCGGAATACAAGATTGCGGAAGGCGATGAAATTCGTATTCCGCCAGTACGGGTCGCGGAAAAAGCGGACACGCCTCCACTTTCCTCCGGCGCCCTGTCCTTGCTCGATCGGGTGATCTACCGTGACGACGCGCTTCTGGTGATCGACAAACCCGCCGGACAGGCCGTTCATGGCGGCAGCGGCATCAGCCTGGGGGTGATCGAACAATTGCGCCAGGAGTTGCCCCAAGCGAAATTTCTCGAACTGGCGCACCGCCTCGATCGGGAAACTTCCGGTGTGCTGATGCTCGCCCTGAAACGTTCCGCGCTGGTGGAATTGCACCGCATGTTGCGCGATGGCGAGCCGAAGAAAACCTATCTGGCGCTGGCCACCGGGCAATGGCGTGATGCGGTGCGCCACGTCAAATTGCCCTTGCAGCGCTATCTCAACGACGACGGCGAACGCCGGGTGGCGGTGGACGATGAAGGCCAGCGTGCCCACACCGTCTTCCGCCTGCAACGCAAATTCGCCGATTTCAGCCTGCTCGAAGCGGAGTTGAAGACCGGCCGCACCCACCAGATTCGCGTCCATCTGGCCGCCCTGGGCCACCCCATTGCCGGTGATGACAAATATGGCAGCCCGGAGGTCAATCGCGCCTTGAAGAAACGGGGCTTGCGGCGCATGTTCCTGCATGCCGCGCGTCTGGAAATAAAACACCCGCTCACCGGTGCCGCGCTTGTCATTGAAGCGCCACTCGCGCCCGATCTACAGAATTTCCTGAATGCACTCGACCATGAAACCCAAGCGCTTTGACCTGCTGATCTTCGACTGGGACGGCACCCTGATGGATTCCGCCGGGGCGATTGCCGCCTGCATCCAGGCCGCCTGCGCCGACATGGGCCTGCCCGTTCCTACACGCGAGGCGGCCCGCCACGTCATCGGCCTGGGCCTGCGCGAGGCGCTGGCGCACCTGTTCCCCGACCTGTCGGAAGCGCATCACCCGCTACTGGCTGACCATTACCGCCATCACTTCCTCAGTCAGGATCATGAAATCCCCCTGTTCGAAGGTGCGCGCGAGTTGATCGCGGAACTCCACGCCGACGGTTTTCAGTTGGCGGTGGCCACCGGCAAGGCGCGCCGAGGCCTGGACCGAGCCTTCAGCCACACCGGCCTGGAACCCTATTTCCATGCCTCGCGCACCGCCGACGAAACCTTCTCGAAACCGCACCCGGCGATGATCGAGGAATTGCTGGACGAGTTGATGATTGCCCCGGAACGCGCCCTGATGATCGGCGACACCACCCATGACCTGGAGATGGCCCGCAATGCCGGCATCGACAGCCTCGCGGCGGGCTATGGCGCCCACCCCGCCGAAGGCCTCGGTGAACACGGCGCCCTCAAGGTCTGTGCCAGCTTCGCGGAACTGGCCGATTGGCTGCGCGAAAACGCCTGAAGCACACCCGCCATCTAATGGCCGGCGAAATGCCAGTCCTCGTAACAGGCTTTGGCCGCTGACAACAACGCCGCCGGTCGCACCGGCTTGTGCAGCAGCATGACGCCATTCGGCAAGCCACCCTGTGCCGCCACAGCCTCCGGACTCAAAGCCGTCAACACGACTATCCGCACGGCCCGGGTTGAAGCCTCGCGTGCCAAGGTTGTCAGCAAGCGATAACCATCCATCCCGGACATGACCAGGTCGGTCACCAGCAGGTCCGGACACTTCTCACCGATTCGAATCAGAGCTTCGTAGCCATCCGCCGAAGTCCGGAGGTTGGTATCCGGCCCCAGGCCGCGCAAGGCTTTTTCCAGCACAGTCCGCTGGGTCGGATCTCCTTCCACCACCAGCACTTCGTACTCGCGCGACCCACCACCGCTCATGCGCTGGCGATTGGCCAACATCTCTTCCACTGACGTGCGCAAAATCCGGCGATGCCCGCCCGGCGTCTTCCAGGCCTTGAGCCGGCCGGCTTCGACCCAGAGTTGGATGGTTCGCACGCTGGCGCCCAGCAGCTTTGCGGTTTGGCGTGTGGTCAAGGTATCCGGCATGGCGTTGGTAGCAGTCATTTCGTTCTCCTCATAAATACGATATTTGTCATTGTTGTTGTTGTTGTTGTTTTTATCAACGTTTTTATCGTTTGTAGTACATTGTTTCCAGGCGCCATTGCGTCATAGCATTGCCGGCCTTCCTCTTCTCTCGACAGATAACCATGCCGCCACGCCTCAAAAACACCGGGACACGCCTCACTCCCCCCGACCCGATCTGCGCATCGGCGATGGTCAGAGAAGGTGCTACCGGATTCCGTTTTGAAGTGGATTGGCATGGCACACGGGCAGCGGCCTTTGTCATCCGCCATCTCGGCCGTGCCCACGCCTACCTCAACCGCTGCGGCCACATACCGGTGGAACTCGACTGGCAGCCGGGTGAGTTCTTCGACAGCTCGCGGCTATACTTGGTCTGCGCCACCCATGGCGCGCTTTATGACCCCACCTCCGGTGCCTGCCTGGGCGGTCGTTGCGAGGGCCGGGGGCTGGTGGTTCTGCCTGTCGAGGAACGCGATGGGCACCTCTTTCTCATCAAGGAAAATTGAATGTCGATCGACGACAACGCTGAAAAGGGCGCGCTCGAACGCCTGTTGCTGGCGCATCTGGAGGAGCAGAGAAAAACCCGGCGCTGGAGCCTGTTTTTCAAGTCCATGGGCTTTGTCTGGTTGTTCGCCGTGGTGTTTCTGGTGCTTTTCCACGAGGAGGGCAATTTTTCCTCTGTGCGGCCACATACCGCGCTGATCGACCTGAAGGGAGAAATCGGCGGCAACGATGGCGTCAGCGCGGATGACCTGATCGCCGCGCTGAATGCGGCATTCGAGGACAAATACTCGCTGGCCGTGGTTTTGCGCATCAACAGCCCGGGCGGCAGCCCGGTACAGGCCGGACAGGTGTATGACGAAATCCGCCGCCTGCGTGGAAAACATCCCACGATTCCGCTTTATGTGGTGGTGGATGACATCTGCGCCTCGGGCGGCTATTACATCGCCGCCGCAGCGGACAAGATTTTTGTCGACAAGGCCTCGCTGGTGGGCTCCATCGGCGTGTTGATGGACGGCTTCGGCTTTACGGAAGGGATGAAGAAACTGGGCGTGGAGCGCCGCTTGCTCACCGCCGGCGATAACAAGGGATTCCTCGATCCCTTCTCACCGATGGAGGCTGACCAGGAAACCCACGCCCGCGCCATGCTGGCCGAGGTGCATCAGCAATTCATCCAGGTGGTGCGCCAAGGCCGCGGCAAACGCCTGAAGGAAGCCCCGGACATGTTCAGCGGACTGGTCTGGAGTGGCACGCGCAGCATCGAACTGGGTTTGGCTGACGCCCTGGGCAGCCTGGACTATGTCGCGCGCGAGGTGGTCAAGTCCAAGGACATCGTCGATTTCTCACCCCAGGAAAGCCTGGCCGACCGCCTGGCGCGCCGTATCGGCACCGCAGTGGGCGATGCCATGCGGCCCTGGGCGAAGGATAACGTCCGGGTACGTTGATGGCGGCCGACTACCTTCCCATCGCCTGCGCCACCCATGAGCGCCTGGAATTCGCCGTGCTGCGTCGGCGGCCGCTGCAACTCACCTGGCTGGGCGAGGACGCGCTCTCAACATTCCACGAACAGGTGCTGCCGCTCGACGTGGAAACGCGCGCCGGCGCCGAGTGGCTGACCTTCAAGCGCCCGGGCGGCGAAATCGAGGTCGTGCGCCTCGACCGCATCCGCTCCGTGATCGAGAGCTGATCTGCCGGGCAACGCTCGGCGGGTCGGATCTCAGGATTGGCGAACGCCATCCCGCGAGTGCGCGAGTGGCAGCGCTTTCGGCTGGATAAAGCCGCGGTAGAAAAGAATCAATGCCTGCGCCAGCACCAGAAAGATGACAGCCGAGATCGCCAGAGCGGCAATCGTCGAGGTCGACGCAATGAGGATGAGGACAGAACCGATAAGCCATTCCATGATGTACTCCAAAATAACAATTTGCCCGCTCCTCCAAGCCTGTCCATTCGTGGGAACTCTTTACTTGGTGAATATTAGGATACGCTTATATTTATTTTTCTGGCGACCACGAGCACCAGATGAGCCGTAATCGGATGCCGCGTAGCGACAAAGCCACAGCCTGGGCTTTTCGTGCCATACGCCGCGTCACCTTGCCGCGCTAACATGGCCCTTTCCCCCCGCGTCCATTACAAGCCCCCCCGTGATCGCCCGTAATGCGCTTCTCGCCCGCAAGCTGATTTTCACCGTTGGTGCCGGTTTCGCTCTGGCGTTGGCTTTGATCGTGGCGTTGACCGTGCTGGGCGTGCGCCAGTTGGCGGAGACCAATGCCAACCTGGAGGCGATCGTCTACGAAAACAGCGTGAAATCGCGGCTGGGCAACCAAATGCGCGACATCCTGCGTGACCGCGCCATTTCCATGCTGTCCATCGTGGTGATGAGCGATCCCTTCGATAAAGACCAGGAGATGCTGCGCTTCTATGAATACGGGTCGACTTATCAGACGGTGCGTATGGAACTGGAGCCCATGCTCAAGCACGCGCGGGAAAAACAGGTGTTGGCACGCATAGACCGACTGACTCGGTCGAACCAGCCGGTGATGGTGCGCACCGTGGATCTCGGGGTGGAGGGCTACACCTTCCTGGCCTTCGAGTTGCTGCAAAAAGAGGGCATTCCCCTGCAACGTGATCTGGTCAAGGAACTGGATGAACTGATCCGCATCCAGCGCGAGATGAGCGCACTGGCGGCCGACAAGGCGCACACCAGTTATGAGCAGACCCGCTGGTTGATGATCCTGCTCGGTTTGTTGGCCGCGCTGGTGGCCGCCATCGTGGCCGGCGCGGTAATCAAGCGTAGCGCGCGTCTGGCCGCCATCACCGAACGTGAACGCACCAAGTTCCAGACCCTGTTCGAGACCAATAGCGATGGCATCGTCATTCTCGATCAGCACGGTTTCATGGACTGCAACCCGGCCACGCTGGAAATGTTCCATCTGAACCAGGTGGAAGACTTTCTAGGGCGCCGACCGGAGGATCTTGGGATAACCGAGCAACCCTGCGGCACGTCTTCCATCGTCCTGGCACAGCGCCAACTCAATGAGGCGGTGAAACAGGGCCACACCGTATTCGACTGGACCGCGCGGCGACCGGACGGCAGCACCTTCCCGGCCGAGATCGCGCTCCATGCCATGACCCTGGACGGGCGCCCGGTCATTCAGGCCATCATGCGCGATATCTCCGCGCAAAAAGAGGCCGAGGCCGCGCTCAGAGCCGCGCGCGATGCCGCGCTGGAGGCGACGGAAATGAAGTCGCAGTTCGTGGCGAACGTGAGCCATGAGATTCGCACCCCGATGAACGGCATCCTGGGCATGACCCGGCTGCTGCTGGGTAGCCCGCTCAGCACCCGGCAACTGGAATTTGCCGAGGCCATTTCCCGCTCCGCCGAGGCGTTGATGCGCATCATCAACGATCTCCTGGATTTCTCGAAAATCGAGGCCGGGCAACTGAGCCTGGAAGAGATCGACTTCGATCTCCATGCCTTGCTGAAAGATGTGCTGGCGCTCTACCGGCCCCGCGCGGATGCCAAAGGCTTGGTTCTGCGCCTGGAAAAAACCGGCGACTTGCCCGTCTGGGTGCGCGGCGATCCATTACGTTTACGCCAGATTCTGCTCAATCTGCTGGATAACGCGATCAAGTTCACCCAGCAAGGCGCGGTCGTTCTGGCCGCGGATGCCTTGGAGGGTGAGAGGATTCAATTCGCCGTGCGCGACAGTGGCATCGGGATTCCGCACGCCGTACAGGAGCACATCTTTCAGGCATTCGCGCAGGCCGACGGTTCGGTCAGCCGCAAATTCGGCGGCACCGGCCTGGGACTGGCGATCTGCCGGCAATTGACGGCGCTGATGGGGGGCGAACTCACGCTGGAAAGCCGGCCCGATCAGGGCAGCATCTTCCGCTTTCCTCTGCATCTTGCCCGCGGCCAGCCACCCAGCCGCCGCTTATCCGACCAGGGTGACCAGCCCGAAGCGGGGCCGCCACAGTTTCCCGGCGTGCGCGTCCTGGTGGCGGAAGACAACCCGGTCAACCAGAAGTTGGTCGGGTTCATGCTCGAAGATTGTGGCGTGACGGTGCTGTGCGCGGATAACGGCAAGGCGGCATTCGAACTGCTGGAACACGAGCAAGTGGATCTGGTGTTGATGGACTGCCAGATGCCCGAATGGGATGGCATGACCGCCACCCGCGCCATCCGCGAGCGGGAACAACAACAAAAGCGCCCGCGTTTGCCCATCCTGGCGCTATCGGCCAATGCCATGCCCGGCTTCGAGGACACCTGCCGGGAGGCGGGCATGGACGCTTATCTGGGAAAACCCCTGCGCGCGGAAGCGCTCAGTACCGCCCTGCGGCACTGGCTGCCGGGGCGCGCCCGCGTCGACATCCCGCTGCCCGAAACAGCATTGGCCGCCACGCCAGGAATTCCCTTTGACCAGGCGAGGATCTACCGCCTGTGCCGTGGCGATGCGCGCAAAACGGAAGAAATGCTGACGCTGTTTCTCAGCAGCAGCGAAGACCTGCTTGCGCAGCTCGCGCAAGCCCTCGCGAAGCACGATCTTCCCCTCGTGGCGCGGCAGGCGCACCAGCTCAAAGGCGCCACCGCCTATCTCGGCGCCGGCGAGGCCACCGCGCTGGTTGCTGAAGTCGAGGTCAGTGCCAAGACCGGCGACCTGGAAGCCTGCCTGACCGCCCAGGAAGACCTGGAAGCCGCGTTCATCCGCCTATTGATCTCCATTCGCCAGGAATTGGAGCGTTTGCAGCCGGATGAACCCACCGCCTGAGCGCTGAAAAACCAATCACCGGCCAGCAAAGTGAAGCCGCTTGCGCGGGTAGAATGCGTTTTTTGTGCAATCCACTGATTCCCTCCCATGCTCGACATTCAGCTTCTTCGCAAGGATCTCGCCGCCGTCGCGCTCAGGCTTGCCAGCCGTGGCGTCACCCTCGACACCGCCCGCATCGAACAACTCGAAGCTGAGCGCAAGGCCATCCAGGTACGCACCCAGGATTTTCAGGCCCGTCGCAACCAGCTTTCCAAACAGATCGGACAGGCAAAGGGCAAAGGCGAAGACGCGAGCGCGCTGATGGCCGAAGTCACCGGCCTGGGCGATGACCTGAAAGCCGCCGAAGAGCGTCTGACCGGCATCCAGGAAGACCTGTCCGCGCTGCTCATGACCATTCCCAACCTGCCGCATGAAAGCGTGCCGACAGGCAAGGGTGAGCAGGACAATCTGGAAGTACGCCGCGTCGGCACGCCACGCGTCTTCCCGCTGCCGGCCCTCGATCATGTGGAAATCGGCGAGAACCTCGACCTGCTCGACTTTCCCACCGCCGTAAAAATCACCACCAGCCGTTTCGTGCTGATGCGCGGCGCCCTGGCGCGGCTGCATCGGGCGCTGGCGCAATTCATGCTCGACACCCACACCCAGGAGCATGGCTACGAAGAGGTCTATGTACCTTATCTGGTGAATGCGGACTCCATGCGCGGCACCGGCCAACTGCCCAAGTTCGAGGAAGACCTGTTCAAGCTCACGAACGGCATGTATCTCATCCCCACCGCCGAAGTGCCGGTCACCAATATCGTGCGCGACGAGATCATTCCAGCGGAAAACCTGCCCATCAAGCTGGTCGCCCACACCCCCTGTTTCCGCTCGGAAGCCGGCTCCTACGGCCGCGACACGCGCGGCATGATCCGCCAACACCAGTTCGACAAAGTGGAAATGGTGCAATTCGTGCGCCCCGAAGATTCCTACGACGCCCTGGAGGAACTCACCGGCCACGCCGAAGCCATTCTGCGCAAGCTCGATCTGCCCTATCGCGTGGTCTCCCTATGCACTGGCGACCTGGGATTTTCCGCCGCAAAAACCTATGACCTGGAAGTCTGGCTACCCGGCCAGAACACCTACCGGGAAATCTCATCCTGTTCCAATTTCGAGGCCTTCCAGGCACGTCGCATGCAAGCCCGCTACCGCACCGAGAAAGACGGCAAGCCGGGCAAGCCGGAACTCATCCACAGCATCAACGGCTCCGGTCTGGCCGTGGGCCGCGCCCTGGTGGCGGTGCTGGAGAACTACCAGAACGCCGACGGCAGTGTGGCCATCCCCGAAGTGCTG
The DNA here is from genome assembly GCA_030684775.1 of Pseudomonadota bacterium. Classification (GTDB taxonomy): domain Bacteria; phylum Pseudomonadota; class Gammaproteobacteria; order Burkholderiales; family Thiobacillaceae; genus PFJX01. The sequence continues at coordinate 44,718 of JAUXXW010000124.1, read as the reverse complement.
CGCCCCTATATGAACGGCGCCAGCGTCATCGCCCACGAATAAGTCCGTAGGGGAAGTTGTCGGAAGGCGCCGGCAAGAAACCGCCGGCTTTTCCGACCTACAGTAGACGTAGGTTGGGCAAAGCGCAGCGTGCCCAACATGGCGACGGGTTGTTGGGCACGCTGCGCTTTGCCCAACCTACGGTTGTAGCGCCGGCTTCCAGCCGGCCGTTGTCGCTTTGTAAGGACAAGCCTGCTGAAAGCCCGACCTACAGCCCGCCGAAAAAGCCCCGATACGGCTTTTCGTACTTCACCAGGATGTCGTAATAGGTACGCACGTTTTCGACGAAGGCTCGTGCTTCTCCGCCGCGCGCATAGCCATATTTCAGCTTCGCGGCATACTTGCCCCGGCTGAGCAGGGGCAGAATCTCTTTCAGGTCATTCCAGGTGTTCGGGTTGCGCCCCAGCTTTATCGCCAGGCCGCGCGCATCCTGCACATGCCCCATGCCGATGTTGTAGGCGGCCAGTGCCATCCAGATGCGATCCGTTTCGACGACCTCCTCCGGCAGCGCCGCCATCAGGGAAACGATGTAACGGGCGCCACCCAGGATGCTCTCGCGCGGATCGAGACGATCTTTCACCCCCAGATGGTCGGCGGTGTCCTCCGTCAGCATCATGATGCCGCGCACGCCAGTGAAGGAAACCGCCTGGGCATTCCAATGCGATTCCTGATAAGCCACCGCAGCCAGCAAACGCCAATCCACGTCGGTTTCGTTCTGCGCCTGGTAGAAATGCGGCGCCAGTGAACGCAACAAGGTGCCGCGTTTTTCCAGAACACCCCGCACATCCGCCTGTTCCAGTTGTTGAACATGGCCGAAATAGCGCTCGCGCAAGTGAACCAAGTCGCCACTCTTCTCGCTTTCCTGAAAGTACCGCATCACCTGGCGAGAAAATTTCAACCCCATGCGTTGCCCGACCATCCATGCCTGGGGCTGACTGTTGCCGAGGGCGAAGGTACGGGCCAGGAGCGGGTGGAAATTGCGCGCGATATCAAAACTGTCGGAATCGGCGATGGCGCAATCACTGAGCCCCAACTCGACCCGTTCCAGCAACTCCTCCGAACTGGGCACATTCATTTCCACCCAGGCCAGGTCGGCCTGACGCCGCTTGAGCAAGCGCAGGCTCTCGACATGACTGCTCTGCGCCACCACTTCCAGGCGCATACCCGCCAAATCAGCCGGCGTTTTCGGAAGTTGGCGCGCCTGGCGGCAAACCACCCACTCCTTTACCTGGCCATAGATCGGGCCGAAGCGATGGCTTATCCGGCGTCCCTCCGTCGCGCTCAAGCCGGCCGCGGCGATATGGGCCTGGCCTTTTTTCATGATTTCGAACAAATCCGGCAAGGTCTCGGCAAGCACGAAGCGCACCTTCCAGCCCTGTTTCTCCGCGAACCGCATCACCAGATCGTGTTCGAAGCCCACCGCCTCGGACTTGGCATTCAGGTAGTAGGTGGTCGGGCTGTTGCGTGTAACCACCACCAACTCACCCGAATCTTCCGGGGCTGGAATGGGCGTGGGCGCACAACCCGTCAGGCACAAAGCCAGCATGGCCGACGGCAGGAAACCCCCGAAATAGTTGAACCAAGTCATTTGCTTTGAGCGCGTTTCGACCTGATGAGAATGTGGGTAGAATGCCGCCCTTTCCTGCTTAAGGCCAGCCTTGACAGGAAGCACAGACCCGGAGAGATGGCAGAGTGGTCGAATGCGCCGGATTCGAAATCCGGTTTAGTGCTTGCACTAACGGGGGTTCGAATCCCCCTCTCTCCGCCAAATCAAGGACTTACGCGGAACACCGATCAGCGGGATTTTCACGTCACGCTCCAGCGCGTAGGTTGGGCAAAGCGCGGCGTGCCCAACATGGCGACGGTTTGTTGGGCACGCCGCGCTTTGCCCAACCTACAGTTTTCGCCAACCGGTGCGGCTTGCCGCCGAGCAACACCTGCTGGAAGACGAATACGCTGGAAGCCTGTCGCCGCCGATGCGACATGGGAATGAGGGCTTCCGGGAACGGCTTGTGAACTACCCGATCAGGCGTCGCGTTCGTCCAGCCACTTGCCGATGGCGGGCGGTACGGTTTTCTGGGCGCGGCCGCTGACGTAGATGCCGATGTGGCCGCCGGGGAAGGACAGTTCCGTGTAGTCCTTGGTGCCAAGTTTGCCGCGCATGGCGCGGGAGGCGTCGGGAGGAACCAGGTGATCCTGTTCGGCGAAGACGTTGAGCACCGGCATGGTGACGCCCTTGAGGCTGACCGGCTCGCCGATTTCCAGGCCGCCGTTGAGCAGCTTGTTCTCCTGGTAGAAATCCTTGATGAACTGGCGGAAGGCTTCGCCGGCTTGGTCGGGACTGTCGAAAATCCACTTTTCCATGCGCAGGAAGTTTTTCAGGGCTTCCGGGTCGTCCAGGGTGTCGATCAGTCCCAGGTATTTCTGGCCCATGAGCTGATACGGCTTCAGGTTGAGGAAGGTCCAGTTGAGCATTTCGCCGGGGACGTTGCCCAGTGTGTCCACCACCAGGTCGATGTCGATCTGCTGTACCCAGTGCGAGAGCATGTTGTCCGGGGTCTGGAAGTCGACCGGGGTGACCATGGTGACCAGGTTCTTCACCTTGTCCGGGTGCAGCGCCGAGTAACACAGCGAGAAGGTGCCGCCCTGGCAGATGCCGAGGATGTTGATCTTGTCGATGCGGTGGCGCTCACAGATGACGTCGACGCAACGGTCGAGATAGCCGTTGATGTAGTCGTCGAGGGTGAGGTAACGGTCGGCGCGGTCCGGATAGCCCCAGTCAATCAGGTAGACGTCCTGGCCGGCATCCATCAGCGCTTTCACGGTGGAGCGGTTTTCCTGGATGTCGGTCATGTAGGGCCGGTTCACCAGCGCGTAGACGATGAGCAGCGGGGTCTTGCTCTGGACTTTGCTTTTGCCATCCTCGGCGGGCGGATTGAAGCGGAACAGGGTGAGCTTGTCTTCCTGGTAGATCACGGTCTTGGGCGTGACACCGGTGGAAATCTCGCCGACTTCCATCAGGTTCTGCACGCCGTGCGAGAGCTTCTGGCTATAGGCCATGAGTTCCTGCATGACGGCGTCCGGGCGCATGTCGAAGGGCATCATTTGGCATCTCCTGCTTTCTTGGTACGGGCGGCGGGGGCGCGCTTGGCGGCCGGGGCGGCTTCCGGCGCCGCTTCGCTGGTGATGGAGGCCTTGCGCAGCGCTTCGAGCTGTTTATGGATTTCCTTGATTTCCTTGTGCAGGCGCAGATTGTCGCGACGCAATTCCTGCTGCCGGCACTGCAGCGTGCTGATCTCGGCATGGGTGGGCATGTGCATGGCTTCCAGGTTCTGGTCGACCATGCGCGCCATCTGCTGCTTCAGCCCCAGCAGGCTGTTGACCAGGTGGCCGTAGAGCTTCTGGTATTCCACGGTCATGACGAATTCGGCGTAGGCCGCTTCGCTCATTTCCACCCACTGGTCATACAACTCACGCAGGCTGTGGATGGGTTTGTTATCCGCGGCGCGGGCCTGCAATGCCGCCTGGAACTTGCGCGCGGTCTCGGCGCCGAGGTTGCCGAAGGCCATCTGATAAGTCTGGGTGGCGCTGGCGTAATCCATCTGCCGTTGCGCCAGAATCTGGAATTGTTCCTGCGATTCACGGGTGTAGCCGACGGTCGGAATCGACAGGAAGCGGTTCATCTGGTCGCGCGCGGCATTCGTGCCTTCCGGGTGGTACGCCTGGGTGTAATCGCCGGGCATGGGCACGATGTTGGCGGCCAGACGCTGCCAGGTGTCCATCGGCAGATCCCAGAAGGTGTTGAACCCTTTGCCCGGGTTGTTGGCGCCAAACAGATTGGGGGTTGGGCTGGTCCACATTTTCTGCATGTTTTCCAACCAGCCGTTCACGGCTTCCATGCCGACGTCCTTGCCGCCGCCACCGACGCCGCTCATGAGTTGCTCGGCCAGGGTGAAGTAGCCACGGCTGACGTCCATCACCTTGTCGAACACATCGCGCCCCGAGGGAGGGGTCATCGGGGACACCGCTTTCCACCATTGATTGATGCCATCGGCCAAGGGATTCTTCGGCGCTTCCGGCGCTTTCATGCCGCGCTGGGCCATATCGCCCCAGGCTTTCCAGTAGCCCTGCTGCGATTCCATCCAGTCATTCATCCAGGTCTTGCTTGTATCCGCCACGGTCTCTCTCCTTCAGGAAGAACTGCTTGTCGGTCGATTTTGTGCATTGCACAAAAACCTGTCAAGCACCTATTTGGCTATTTCGATACGCAGCTCGCCTGGCTTCAAGCCGGACAAGGCATGGTTGCCGATCGCCGCGCGTATCAGTCGCAAGGTGGGAAACCCTGCCTTCGCGGTCATGCGCCGTACCTGGCGGTTCTTGCCCTCGGTGAGGAGAATTTCGATCCAGGTGCTGGGGATCGCCTTGCGATAGCGCACCGGCGGATCGCGCGGCCAGAGGTCACCGGGTTCATCGATCACGCGCGCTTGTGCCGGGCGGGTGATGAAGTCACCCAAATTCATCGCCTGACGCAGCGGTTCCAGATCGGCCTCGCTCGGCGCGCCTTCGACTTGCGCCCAGTAGGTCTTGGGCAGCTTGTGGCGCGGATCGGCGAGCCGATGCTGTAGCGCACCATCGTCGGTTAGAATCAGCAGCCCTTCGCTATCCCTGTCCAGCCGCCCGGCCGCGTAGACGCCGGGCATGTCGATGAAGTCCTTCAAGCCAGGGTGCCCGTCTTCCGGGGTGAACTGGCTGAGAACGCCATAGGGCTTGTTGAACAGGATCAGGCGGGCCATCAGTTTCGTAATTTCAATCAGGAGTTATCGTGAACAGCCATATTCAGTCGCCCGCGGCGGGCGAGAAGATCACCGTCAATGCCGATGCATCCCTGAACGTGCCGAAGCGGCCGATTATCCCCTTCATCGAGGGTGACGGCACCGGCGTCGACATCACCCCGGTGATGCGCGCCGTGCTCGACGCGGCCGTGGCCCGCGCCTATGGCGGTGAGCGCAAGATCGAATGGATGGAAGTCTTCGCCGGCGAAAAGGCGACCCGGGTTTATGGCGCCGATAGCTGGCTGCCTGATGAAACCGTACAAGCGGTGCGCGAGCACGTCATTTCCATCAAAGGTCCGCTGACCACCCCGACTTCCGGCGGCATCCGCTCCCTCAATGTCGCTTTGCGCCAGATGCTGGACCTGTATGTGTGCCTGCGCCCGGTACGTTACTTCGAGGGTGTGCCCTCCCCGGTCAAGCACCCGGAACGCGTGGATATGGTGATCTTCCGCGAGAACACCGAAGACATCTACGCAGGCGTGGAGTGGGAAGCCGGCAGCGATGAAGTGAAGAAGGTCATCGAGTTTCTGCAAAAGGAAATGGGCGTCAAGAAAATCCGTTTCCCGGAGTCGTCCGCCATCGGCATCAAGCCGGTTTCCGTGGAAGGTTCCGAGCGCCTGATCCGCCGCGCCATCCAGTACGCCATCGACAACAACCGCCGCTCGGTGACTCTGGTGCATAAGGGCAACATCATGAAGTTCACCGAGGGTGGCTTCAAGAAGTGGGGTTATGAACTGGCGATCCGAGAATTCGGTGGTGAACTCATCGACGGCGGCCCCTGGGTGAAGTTACCGAACGGTATCGTGATCAAGGACGTGATCGCCGACGCCTTCCTGCAACAGATCCTGTTGCGCCCGGAAGACTACGACATCATCGCCACACTGAATTTGAACGGCGACTATGTTTCCGACGCGCTGGCGGCGGAAGTGGGCGGCATCGGCATCGCGCCCGGAGCCAACCTGTCCGACTCGGTCGCCATGTTCGAGGCCACCCACGGCACCGCGCCCAAGTACGCCGGCAAGGATTACGTCAATCCAGGTTCCATCATCCTTTCCGGCGAAATGATGCTGCGCCACATGGGCTGGCTGGAAGCCGCCGATCTGATCATCAAGGGGATGGATGGCGCGATCCGCGCCAAGCAGGTGACTTACGACTTCGCGCGGCTGATGGAAGGCGCCACACAGATTCCCTGTTCCGCCTTCGGTCAGGAAATCATTCGCTGGATGGATTGATTTTTTGCAGGGGTGGCTTGCCCACCCCAAGGTGATGCAACAAGTCGATGAGTTCCTCGGCGATGGGGCCGAGCTCATCTTTCTGCCGTTCCAGGCCCGCCAGGATACTGGCGGCGCCACCAAGCATGTTCTCGTCACAGCGCGTCAGCCGACGCGAGTTTCCTGCTTTGGGGAGGGAACTTCCGGGGGGAGGTACTTCTGGGATTTTCATCCTGGCCACTCCTGCGCCAACGTCATGACTGACGTATAGCACAGGGGACCAAAGGTGGCGGGCGCTAAAACCGGCCCGCCCAAGAAACCCGCTTAGAGCGGATTGATGTTCGAGGCCTGTTTGCCCTTCGGGCCTTCGGTCACATCAAAGGAGACCTTCTGGCCTTCCTTCAGGCTCTTGAAGCCGTTGCCCGCAATAGCGGAAAAGTGGGCAAACAGATCGTCACCACCACCATCGGGGGTAATGAAGCCGAAGCCTTTCGAGTCGTTGAACCATTTAACAATACCAGTGGCCATGAAACCGCTCCTAAATCAAAAAACGAATAACCCGCCTGGATCAGCCAAACCATTATGACTTGATACAAACGGGGGGCTTTTTACCTGTGGAACACACCCTGCGTCAATCTTTTTGAAAACATGCGTCGGCTTGAAATATCGTTTCCCGGCATCACAATCCCTTCGTTGCCATTATTGCTACCCACCCATGGCTGTCCGGCCTCACGACGAAGGCGAATTGGCGGTCGATCACAAGGTCGCCCCGCCGCCCCCGCTATATAAGGTATTGCTTCTGAACGACGATTACACCCCGATGGAATTCGTCGTAAAGGTGCTGGAAGGCATTTTTTTCCTGAGCCGTGAACAAGCCACTCTGGTGATGCTCAAAGTGCATAATGAAGGCGTCGGCGTGGCGGGAATCTACCCTCGGGACGTAGCGGAATCCAAGGTGCACCAGGTCACGGAGTACGCCCAGAGTCAGCAGCATCCCCTGCAATGCGTCATGGAGGAAGATCGATGATCGCCCAGGAATTGGAAGTCAGTTTGCACATGGCCTTCATGGAGGCCCGCCAGAAACGGCACGAATTCATCACCGTCGAGCATCTCTTGCTCGCCATGCTCGACAACCCGTCCGCCGCTGAGGTGTTGCGTGCCTGTTCCGCAAATATGGAAGAGCTGCGCAAGAAGTTGGCCGACTTCGTTGAGCGCCACACACCGCGCGTTCCCGGTGAAGCCGATGTCGATACCCAGCCGACCCTGGGCTTTCAACGCGTGATCCAGCGCGCCATCCTGCATGTGCAGTCCTCAGGCAAGAAAGAAGTGACCGGCGCCAATGTGCTGGTGGCCATTTTCGGCGAGAAGGACTCCCACGCCCTGCATTTCCTCACCCAGCAGGGGCTCACCCGCCTGGATGTGGTGAATTTCATCTCCCACGGCATCGCCAAAACGCCGCAGGAAGCCGCCCCGAGCGGGCGCGCTGAAACGGCGGGAGAGCAGCAGGAAGGCGAGGCCAGCGCCGCTTCCCCGCTCGATTCCTTCACCGTCAACCTCAATGCCCAGGCGCAGGCGGGCAAGATCGACCCGCTGATCGGCCGCGATATGGAAGTCGAGCGGGTGATCCAGACCCTGTGCCGGCGGCGCAAGAACAACCCTTTGCTGGTGGGAGAAGCCGGCGTCGGCAAGACCGCCATCGCGGAAGGCCTGGCGCGCCGTATCGTTGAAGGCAGCGTGCCTGACATTCTCAAAGAGGCCACGGTATTCGCCCTGGACATGGGCGCGTTGCTGGCCGGCACCAAGTATCGCGGCGACTTCGAACAGCGCCTCAAGGCGGTAATCAAGCAACTCATCAACACGCCGCATTCCATCATGTTCATCGATGAAATCCATACGGTCATCGGCGCGGGTGCCGCTTCCGGTGGCACCCTGGATGCTTCCAATCTGCTCAAGCCCCCCCTTTCCGCCGGCCAGCTGCGCTGTATCGGCGCCACCACCTATACCGAATACCGGGGTGTGTTCGAGAAAGACCACGCCTTGTCGCGGCGCTTCCAGAAGATCGACGTGAAGGAGCCCAGCGTGGAGGAGACCGTGGCCATCCTGCGCGGCCTGAAATCGCGCTTCGAGGCGCACCACAGCGTCAAGTACACCCAGGCCGCGCTCACCACCGCCGCCGAATTGTCCGCTCGCTATATCAACGACCGTCACCTGCCGGACAAGGCCATCGACGTGATCGACGAGGCCGGCGCCGCGCAACGCATCCAGCCCAAATCGAAACAGAAGAAAATCATCACCCCCAAGGAAATCGAGGACATCGTCGCCAAGATCGCGCGAGTGCCGGCCAGAACCGTGGCCAACGACGAACGCAATGCCCTGAAGAACCTCGACCGCGACCTGAAGGCCGTGGTGTTCGGCCAGGACAAGGCCATCGAAGCGCTGGCCTCGGCGATCAAGATGACCCGCTCCGGCCTCGGCGACCCGCAAAAACCAATCGGCTCCTTTCTGTTCTCCGGCCCCACTGGGGTCGGCAAGACCGAAGTGGCGCGGCAACTGGCCTATGTGCTGGGTGTGGAACTGATCCGCTTCGATATGTCCGAATACATGGAACGCCACGCCGTTTCCCGCCTGATCGGCGCGCCTCCCGGCTATGTCGGCTTCGAACAGGGTGGCCTGCTCACCGAAGCCATCACCAAGACGCCCTACGCGGTGCTCCTGCTGGATGAAATCGAAAAGGCACACACGGATATCTACAACGTGCTGCTGCAAATCATGGACCACGGCACGCTGACCGACAACAACGGGCGCAAGGCGGACTTCCGCAACGTGGCGATCATCATGACCACCAACGCGGGAGCCGAAGCCATGAACAAGACCGGCATCGGTTTCACCTTGCCGAGCAAGAAGGGCGACGAGATGGCCGACATCAAGCGCCTGTTCACCCCGGAGTTCCGCAACCGCCTCGACGCCACTATTTCCTTCGCGGCACTGGACGAAGACGTCATCCTGCGCGTGGTGGATAAATTCCTCATGCAACTGGAGGAACAGCTACACGCCAAGAAAGTGGAAGTACATTTCTCCGACAACCTGCGCAAATGGCTGGCGAAGAAGGGTTTCGATCCGCTCATGGGCGCACGCCCGATGGCCCGCTTGATTCAGGACACCTTGCGCAAAGCGCTGGCCGACGAACTTCTGTTCGGCCGTCTCGCCAATGGCGGCGAAGTGAGCGTGGATGTGGACGAGTCGGACGCGATCCTGTTGCAGTTCGAGGATGCGCTGGAACCTGCCTGATCCTGGAAACGGCAGTTGCCGGGATGAAAAGGGTCAGAATGCCCTGCGGTTATTGGGATTTCGGGAATAAGAGGGTGTCACCCAATGGGTGAGTAGACGTAGGTTGGGCAGCGGAGTCGTTGTCCGCTTTAGCGGCTTACGAATCCGGCGTGCCCCTTGCGGGTGCAAAGCGCAGCATGCCCAACATGGCGACGGGTTGTTGGGCACGCTGCGCTTTGCCCAACCTACGCTTCTACGGTTTCAACTGCTGGATTCAGGCTGATTCGTTTGCCCGGGTGGCCGATCACCCCGGCCCGCGTGCTCAGCGGCTGGCGGCCGCGAACAATGTGAAGAAATTGCGACTGCTGGCCGCCGCCACGTCTTCGAGGGGGAGGCCCTTGAGCATGGCGATTTCTTCCGCAACATGGCGCACGTAAGCCGGTTCGTTGCGCCTGCCGCGATGCGGTACCGGCGCGAGATAGGGTGAATCGGTCTCGATCAGCAGGCGATCCAGCGGCACCCGGCGCGCCACTTCCTTCAAGTCCTGGGCGCTCTTGAAGGTCACGATGCCGGACAGGGAAATGTAGAAGCCCATCGCCAGCGCCGCTTCGGCTACTTCCCAGCTTTCCGTGAAACAGTGCATCACCCCGCCGGGGACGGCCGCGCCCTCCTCCGCCATGATCGCCAGGGTGTCTTCGGCGGCACTTCGGGTATGGATGATCAAGGGCTTGTCGGCGGCACGAGCGGCGTGGATATGGGTACGAAAGCGCGCGCGCTGCCAATCCACCTCTTCGCGATTCAGGCGGTAGTAATCCAGCCCGGTTTCACCGATAGCGACCACGCGCGGGTGCGCCGCCAGCTCGACCAGTTCATCCACCGTGGGTTCACGGCCTTCGTCATGGTCGGGATGCACCCCCACCGAGGCGAACAGATTGTCGTGCGCCTCGGCCAGGGCCAGCACTCGCGGAAAATTCTCCAGGTTGACCGAAACGCAAAGCGCATGGCTGACCTGAGCGGCCCGCATGTTCGCGAGCAAGGGGGCGACCCCCTCGCTGAAATTGGGGAAGTCGATATGGCAGTGGGAGTCGATGAACATGGCGGGCGGGTTGTGGGTAGCGTGCGCCGTGCGCACGGCGCACGCCACCTGTTACAGGGTATGCGTGTGGCGCGTGGATTTCATGGCATTGCCGAGGATGCCCTCGATCTTGCCGCGCACGATGTTGGAACCTTCGTTGTCTTCGAACTGCACGCCAATACCCTGCTGACGGTTGCCCTGGGCACCGGCCGGCGTGATCCACACGACCTTGCCGGAAATCGGCAGCTTGTTCGGATCGTCCATCAGGGTGAGCAGCATGTAGACCTGGTCGCCCATCTGGTAGGGCCGGTTGGTCGGGATGAACAGACCGCCGCGCTTCACGAAGGGCAGATAGGCCGCATACAGCGCGGTGCGCTCCTTGATGCTCAGGGAGAGCATGCCGGCCCGACCGCTACTGGGGACTTGCTTGGGGATCTCGCTCACGCCTTGGCTCCCGCGATTTCGCTGTAACGAATGAGCCAGGATTCTAGCAACAACTGCGCATTCAACGGATGCCGCAACCAGCGCCCAGCCTGGGCCAGCTCCCGCTGAAACGCGAGCAGTTCGGCCAGGCCGCTGGCGGCGGCGATGCGGGCAATGGCCTCGGTCCTGGTCGGGAAGTAATGCGTCCGCCCGGCGAGGCGCTGTGCCAGGAGGTCATGCACCCAACGAGTCAGCCAGCCCCAGGCCTCGGCCATGACCGGCTGGAACGTCTGGGCGGCCTGACAGGCATCGAACTGGCGCGGCCGCGCCAGTAGATCGAGAAAAGCCTCACGTCGTGCCGCGCGTTCCGGCTCGGCATAGGCCAACGCCGCCAGCGGAGCGCCGCCCGCCTCGGCCAGCGGCGACGCGGGTTCGGCCAGTCCAGCCAAGCGCAGCCAGCCAAGCGCTATCTCCCGCTCGGGTAGCGGCACCGCCACCTTGCGACAGCGCGAAATCACCGTCGGCGGCAGACGCCCGGGCTGATGCGAGACCAACAACAGGAGCACGCGCGCGGGGGGCTCCTCCAGTGTCTTGAGCAGGGCATTGGCGGCGGCCGGGTTCATGAACTCCGCCGGCTGGATCAACGCCACCCGCCAGCCGCCACGGTGCGAGGTGAGTTCGAGGAAGTGGGTGACTTCGCGGATGGCATCGACCTTGATGAGCTTGCCGCCCTTCTTCGGCGCTTTCTTGGTGGGCGCGGCGTCGTCTTCTCCGGCCTCGGCTTCCACCGGCTCGACCCGGCGAAAATCGGGATGGTTGCCCTGATCGAACCAGTTGCAGGCGTCGCAAACGCCGCAGGCGCCGTCCTCTGTCGGCCGTTGGCACAAGGCCCAGCGCGCCATTGCGATGGCGAGGTCGAGCTTGCCCACGCCCGCTGGCCCATGCAGCAGCAAGGCATGCGGCATATGTTCCGGATCGGCGGTGAGTTGCCGGAACAGGCGGGCATTCCAGGGGTGGATCAAGAGAAAGCCCCCAGAATGACCGCCAGTTGGGCACGCACTTCATCCAGGCTGCGGCTGCCGTCGATCACCCGTATGCGCATCGGGTGGCTGGCGGCGCGGCGCAGGTAGGCGGCGCGCACGCGGGTATGGAACTCGCCCTGTTCACGCTCGAAACGGTCGGGTTCACGCGCATTGGCCAGACGAGCCGCCGCGATTTCAGTGGGCACATCGAACAACAGGGTGAGATCGGGTTGCAGGTCGCCATGCACCCATTGCTCCAGCGCCTCCAGACGCGCTTCCGGCAGGCCGCGCCCCCCGCACTGGTAAGCGAAGCTGGCATCGGTGAAGCGGTCGGAGATCAGCACCTCGCCCGCCGCCAATGCCGGGCGGATGACTTGTTCGATATGCTCGCGGCGCGCGGCGAACATCACCAGCGACTCGGTTTCCGGGTGCATGGCCTGGTGCAGGACGATCTCGCGCAGGTGCTCGCCCACGGGCGTGCCACCGGGTTCCCGGGTTTGCCGAACCACGCGACCGCGCGAACGGAACCAGGCCGCCAGCCAGTCGAGATGGCTACTCTTGCCGGCGCCGTCGACGCCTTCCAGGGTGATGAACAAGCCCTTCATCAGCGTCCTCTCTGATAACGATTGACCGCGCGATTATGCGCGTCGAGATTGTCGGAGAACTCGTGGCGCCCCTGCCCCTTGGCAACGAAGTACAAAGCACGGCTGCGCACCGGGTTGACCGCCGCCCGCAAGGCAGCCGAGCCCGGCAACGCGATGGGCGTGGGCGGCAGGCCGGCGCGGGTGTAGGTGTTGTAGGGGGTGTCCGCGAGCAAATCGTCGCGGCGCAAGTTGCCGTCGAAGCGCTCGCCCAGACCGTAGATGACGGTCGGGTCGGTCTGCAGACGCATGCCGATACGCAAGCGATTGATGAATACCGCGGCGATCTGGGGCCGCTCTTCCGGCGCGCCGGTTTCCTTCTCGATGATGGAGGCCATGGTCAGCACCTCGTCCGGTGTGCGATAGGGCAGTCCCGGCGCGCGCGCCGCCCAGGCGGCGTCCAGTTGCTCGCGCATGGCGCTGTGGGCGCGTTTGTACAGCGCCAGTTCGGAGCTGCCCGGATCGAAGAAGTAGGTATCGGGAAAGAAACGGCCTTCCAGGTGGACACCATCCACACCGATGGCCTTGAGCAATTGGCGGGTGTCCATGCCGGCCGTGTCGTGATGCAGGCCGGGATGGGCGTCGAGGGCGCGGCGCATCTCGGCGAACGACCACCCTTCCGGAATGGTCAACTTGCCCAGAACCGTATCGCCCACGGTGATCTTGCGCAGCAAACCAAGCGGAGTAGTGGGCGCGTTCAAGGCATAGCTGCCGGCCTTGATTGTCCCCGCCGCGCCCTTGATTCGCCCCAGCAAGATAAAAACCCCGGGGTGCTGGAGTACGCCGGCCTCCGCCATATCTCGCGCGGCGATCTTCAAGCTGCTACCGCGCTCCACCGAGAAGGCCACGGGATAGTCCGCGCGCGCCTGCATGGGCGTAGTGGCATACCAGAGCAGCCAGGCGATGGCGGCCAGCGCCACCAGCAGACAGAGGAGAAGAATTCGCTTAAGCATCGAGCAGGGAGACCAGTTGTGGGCTGATGGTGGGTTTCGGCCAGCGTCGTTCGCCCAGGCGGGCGACGCGACGCAGGCCGATGAGGCTGTTGCTCAACATGATTTCCTCCGCCGCCAGCACTTCATCGAGGCCGATCTTTGTTTCCCGAATCGCGATACCAGCGGCAGAGGCTCGACGCAGCAAACGGGCGCGGGCCACACCGGCGACACCGCATTGCTCCAGACGCGGCGTCAGCAGATCTCCATCGCGCCAGAGGAACAGATTGCTCATCACCCCGGAAACGACATTTCCCGCCGTATCGAGCATGAGACCTTCGTGTATTTCCGACGTATTCCATTCGGCGCGTGCCAGGACGTTTTCCAATCGGTTGAGGTGTTTGATGCCGGCGAGATGCGGCTGCGCGCTCAGGCGCAGGTCGCAAATACGCGCGTTGAGGCCCTCGGCCGGCCAGGCGTCGCTCACAGGGGGCGTGGGATCGTGGATCAGGATACGGGTCGTCGTGGCGGCATCAGGTGGTCGATAGCCGCGCGCGCCACTACCCCGGGTCAACAGCAACTTGATGACGCCACCGGAAAGCCGACCGGCCAGATGCGCCAAGTCGTCCCGCCACAGCGACGCTTCCGGGTTGACGATACCCAAACGCGCGGCATCGGCGGCGAGTTTGGCCAGTTGTTCTTCCCACCAGCGTGGCTTGCCGTTCTCCACCCGCAGGGTACGGAACACGCCATCGCCATAGTGCAGGCCACGGTCGAGCGGATCGAGCGCGGCCCCTTCGATGCCGTTGACTAGCAAGGTGACGGACATGGCCGGCGAACTCGCTTCACCGGCCAGTGTTCATACCTTGCTGAAAATCACGGTGCCGTTGGTGCCGCCAAAACCGAAGGAATTGGACAAGGCCACCTGCACCCTGGCCTGGCGCGCGGTATTCGGGACGTAGTCCAGATCACAGCCCTCATCCGGCTCATTGAGGTTAATGGTCGGAGGCACCGCTTGGTTGGCGATGGCCAGCACGGAGAACACCGCTTCGATGCCGCCCGCCGCGCCCAGCAGGTGGCCGGTCATGGATTTGGTGGAGCTGACCATCACGCGGCCGGCATGACCGCCGAGAGACAGTTTCACCGCCTTGGTTTCGGCCAGATCGCCCAGCGGCGTGGAGGTGCCGTGGGCGTTGATGTAATCGACCTGATCCGGGTTGATGCCGGCACTCTTGAAAGCATTGTTCATGCAACGCGCCGCGCCCGAGCCATCTTCGACCGGCGCGGTCATGTGGTTGGCGTCCGCGCTCTTGCCGTAGCCGATCAATTCGCAATAAATACGCGCGCCGCGCGCTTTGGCGTGTTCGTACTCTTCCAGCACCATGACACCGGCCCCCTCGCCCAGGACGAAGCCATCACGCCCCTTGTCCCAGGGGCGACTGGCGCCGGCGGGATCGTCATTGCGGGAGGACAGCGCGCGCGCCGCCGCGAAGCCGCCGATGGCCAACGGGCATACGCAGGATTCGGCGCCGCCGGCGATCATCACGTCGACCTCGCCGTATTCGATCATGCGGCCGGCTTCGCCGACTGCGTGGGTACCGGTGGTACAGGCCGTAACCATCGCCACATTGGGGCCTTGCAGGCCGTACATGATGGAAAGGTGGCCGGAGATCATGTTGATGATGGTGCCCGGAATGAAGAAGGGGGAAATCTTGCGTGGCCCCTGCTCAAGGTAGGTCTTGTGGGTGTCTTCGATCATCGGCAATCCGCCGATGCCGGAACCGATGTTGACGCCGATACGCTCGCGGTTGGCGTCGGTAACGATCAGTCCGCAATCCTTGAAGGCGTCGATGGCCGCGACCAGGCCGTAATGGATGAATACATCCATGCGACGGGCGTCCTTGGGCGTCAGATATTTGCCGAGGTCGAGATTGTTGACCTCACCCGCGATCTGAACCGAAAAAGCGGAAGCATCGAAGCGGGTAATACGGGCAATGCCGGAACGGCCCGCCATCAGACTGCCCCAAGCTTCATCCACACTGTTGCCGACCGGAGAAACGATACCAAGACCGGTGACCACGACTCTGCGCCTAGACACTTGTGAACTCCTCAGGGCGTTGGGGGAATACAGGAGAAAAGCCGGCAATTCTTCATTGCGGGGCTTTAAAAATAGAAAGGGAACAGGCGCTCAGGCCTGTCCCTGAACCAACCAATAAACCGCAAATTACTTGTTGTGGGCGTTGATGTAATCGACGGCCTGTTGGACCGTGGTGATTTTTTCGGCATCCTCATCGGGAATTTCACATTCGAATTCCTCTTCCAGAGCCATCACCAATTCAACCGTGTCGAGGGAATCGGCGCCCAGGTCGTCGACAAAGGACGACTCCTGCTTCACATCGGCTTCATTCGCGCCCAACTGCTCGGCGACGATCTTCTTGACACGTTCTTCGATATCACTCATCAGAAACTCCCTACGGGTAGCAAAAAAGCGGGGGCATTCTAGCAAAAACCCCCAACGTAAAAAATGAGACAAACCCTGTACCGATAAAGAAAGGTACGGGGTCAGTCCATGTACATGCCGCCATTGACGTGCACGGTGGTGCCCGTCACATAGCCGGCCCCAACGGAGGCGAGGTAAGCCACCGCATGGGCAATGTCTTCCGGGGTTCCCAGTTTGCCGGCGGGAATGCGTTCCAGAAGTTTCTGGCGCGCGGCGTCGGGCAGGGAACGGGTCATATCGGTATCGATAAAACCCGGGGCGACGCAGTTTACCGTAATGCCGCGACTACCGACTTCCTGCGCCAGCGATTTGGAGAAGCCGATCATGCCGGCCTTGGCGGCGGCATAGTTGGTCTGTCCGGCATTGCCGGAGCAACCCACCACCGAGGCGATGCCGATGATGCGGCCGAAACGGGCTTTCATCATGGGACGCAACACGGCACGTGAGAGACGGAACACCGAGGTGAGATTGGTTTCCAGAATGGCGTCCCATTCTTCGTCCTTCATGCGCATCAACAGGTTGTCGCGGGTGATGCCGGCGTTGTTGACCAGGATGTCGATGCGGCCATGCCTGCCGAGGATGCCTTCGATGGCATCGTCAACCTGGGCGGGGTCGGTAACGTTGAGTACGGCGCCAGCGCCCTTCAGGCCGGCGGCGGCGAGTGCCTCACCGATCGCGGCGGCGCCGGTTTCACTGGTCGCGGTGCCGATGACATAGGCGCCACGGCGGGCGAGTTCATGCAGGATGGCCTGGCCGATACCGCGCGAGGCGCCGGTCACCAGGGCGATCTTTCCTTCCATTCCAGTCTCCTAGACTTTCGATTTTCCAGATTCCGTAGGGTGCGACGTGCGCACCATTTGGCGTTGATGCTGCGCGCGGCGCACCCTACGCGGTTGACTTTGCCAACACATCCGCCAGCGCGGCGGCATCCGCCATTGCCAGCGTGGGGATTTCCAGGGTGCGCTTGTTGAGCCCGGCCAACACCTTGCCGGGGCCACATTCGGCGATCAATTGCACGCCCTGATCGCGCAGGGCAAACATGGATTCCACCCAGCGCACCGGGCTGAACAATTGCCGCGCCAGGGCATCGCGAATCGCCTCGGCGGAATCGTGAGCGGCGACGTCGGCATTGTGCAGAACCGGCACACTCGGCACCCGCACTTCAAGCACGGCCAGCGCCGCGCGCAACTTCTCGGCGGCGGGCTTCATCAGGGCGCAATGCGAAGGCACGGAAACCGGCAGGGGCAACGCGCGCTTGGCGCCTTTTTCCTTGGCCAGGACCATGCCGCGCTCGACGGCAGCCTTGTTGCCGGCGATCACCACCTGGCCGGGTGAGTTGAAGTTGACCGCTTCCAGCACCTCGCCCTGAGCCGCTTCGGCACAGGCCGCGCGCACGCCATCGTCATCGAGGCCGAGCACCGCCGCCATCGCGCCGACACCTTCCGGCACGGCGGATTGCATGGCTTCGGCGCGCAAGCGCACCAGGCGGATGGCATCGGTGAAATCAAGGGCACCGGCACAGGTCAGGGCTGTGTATTCACCCAGACTATGGCCGGCCATGAGGGCGGGCACAGCGCCGCCACGCGCCAACCAGAGGCGGTAGACCGCCACGCCGGCAGCCAGCATGGCAGGCTGGGTATTCACGGTTTGATTGAGGGCATCGGCCGGGCCATTGGCCACCATGTCCCAGAGATCGAATCCAAGCTCGGCAGACGCTTCGGCGAAGGTGTCATGTAGTACCGAATCGTCGCCATCGGCTGTCAAATAGGCGGCCATCATGCCGACGGCCTGCGACCCCTGTCCGGGGAAAACAAATGCAAATTTCATGAGGATTCCGAATCGAGCATGGAAAGCGGTTAGTACCGGAGCAGTACCGAACCCCAGGTAAAACCACCGCCGAATGCCTCCATCAGCACCAATTCACCCCGTTTGATCCTGCCCTCGCGGACAGCCGTATCGAAAGCGAGCGGCACGGAAGCGGCCGAGGTATTGCCGTGGCGATCCACGGTGACCACCACGTTGTCCATGCTCATGCCCAGTTTCTTGGCGGTGGCCTGGATGATGCGAATATTGGCCTGATGGGGAACCAGCCAGTCGATGTCCGTCTTGGCAAGGCCGTTGGCGGCCAGGGTTTCATCGACGATGGCATCCAGCGTCTTCACCGCCATCTTGAATACGGCGTTGCCGGACATGCGCATGTAGCACTCACCCTCTTTCTTGAGGGAGACGCCACCGTCCACGAACAGCAGATCCTGATAGCGGCCATCGGCATGGATATGGGTGTTGATGATGCCCGGCTCTTCCGATGCCCGTAGTACTACGGCACCGGCACCATCGCCCCAGAGGATGCAGTTGCCGCGATCATTCCAGTCGGTGATGCGTGAGAGCGTCTCGGCGCCGACCACCAGAGCGGTCTTCACCTGGCCGGAACGGATGAACTGATCCGCCACGGACATGGCGTAGACGAAACCACTGCATACCGCCTGCACATCGAAAGCGGGACAACCATTGGTGATGCCCAGCTTGGATTGCAGGATGCAGGCAGTGCTGGGAAAGACACGATCCGGTGTAGTGGTGGCGACCACGATCAATTCGATTTCGGATTCGTCGATGCCCGCCGCTTCGATCGCGCGCTCCGCCGCTTTCTGTGCCAGATCGCTGGTCAGTTCACCTTCCTCGACGATATGGCGCTCGCGGATGCCGGTGCGTTCGATGATCCACTCGCTGGTGGTTTCCAGCCGCGCTTCCAACTCTTCGTTGGTGAGAACGTAGGCCGGCAGATAGCTGCCGGTCCCGATGATGCGAGCATGGCTCACGCCGGAACTCCTTCGGCTGATTTGCCGTTATGGGCACCGACCTGGTCGGCGATGCGACGCAACAAGCCACCGCGTACTTCTTCCAGTGCTTTGAGGATGGCCTGCTCGAAGGCGAATACATCGGCCGAGCCGTGGCTCTTGATGATGACGCCGTTCAACCCCAACAGGGTGGCGCCGTTGTAACGGCGTGGGTCCATCTTGCGCTTGAAGGCGCGGATCACCGGCAATGCGACGATACCGGCCAAACGGGTAAGCAGGTTCTTTTTGAATTCCCGGCGCAGAACCTCGGCGATGAGTTTGGCCAACCCCTCCGATGACTTCAAGGCCACATTGCCGACGAAACCATCGCAAACCACCACGTCCACCGTGCCTTTGTAGATGTCGTCGCCTTCCACGTTGCCATAGAAGTTGAGGCCGCTGGACTTGAGCATTTCGCTGGCCTGTTTCACAACGTCGTTGCCCTTGATTTCTTCTTCGCCGACATTGAGAAGACCAATGCTGGGTCTTTCCTTGTGCTCGATCGCCGCACACAGAGCCGACCCCATGATGCCGAACTGAAGCAGGTTCTCAGCCGTGCAATCGACGTTGGCGCCGAGATCGAGCATGTAGGTACAACCGGTATGGGAAGGCAGAGTGGAGGCGATGGCGGGGCGACTGATGCCAGGCAATGTCTTCAGGACAAAACGCGAAACCGCCATGAGGGCACCGGTATTGCCGGCAGAGACACCGGCATCCGCTTCACCGCGCTTGACCAGATCCGCAGTCACGCGCATCGAGGAGTCTTTTTTGCCGCGCAGCGCAACGGATAGGGGATCGTCCATCTTCACCACTTCCGACGCATGGTGAACACGCAAGCGCGTACCCACCCGCGCCCGGCGTAACTTCAATTCCGCATTGATGGCGTCTTCCAGGCCGACCAGGACGATATTGACATCTTCCTCACGGTGCAGAATGTTCAATGCCGCCTTGACGGTGACATGAGGGCCGTGGTCGCCCCCCATGGCGTCAATGGCTATCGTGATTTCACGCATATGCGGTCAACCCACCCGCCACTGGATGAAACTCATCCAAATGAACGGATCGGCTCGCGGGCAGACTTAGCTATTGTCGCCCTTGGTGTTGACCACTTTGCGGCCACGATAGAAGCCATTCGGGCTGATGTGGTGGCGCAGATGAGTTTCGCCGGTGGTGGGCTCCACGGCGGTGCCGGGAGCGGTCAGGAAGTCGTGGGAGCGACGCATGCCGCGCTTGGACGGGGATTGTTTATTCTGTTGAACGGCCATCAGTGTTCTCCTAGTAAATCATCATGCCCTGGGCAGTCTTCTTCCTCATGTAGAGGAACTACCGGCAGGCTCAGTAAAAGTTCGTCTTCAACCAGTGTCCGTACTTCCGTGCGCTCTTCAGCCACGATCGCGTCCAGCAGCGGATCGAGACGTTCCCAGCGCTCCAGTTCCGCATCGTTGCGGGCCAGGAAAATCACCCCCTCGGAATGCAGGGAATGAACGTACGGAGTGAGGCATCGCTGGCAGATCAGGGTCGGATTCGCATCGACCAGAAGACGCAAGGCGGGACGACCTCCCACCAATGCACCTGTCAGGCGATACACCACCTTACCTTGATCGCCGGCAAGTTCATCCCGCAAGCGATCCATCTCCACCAAAGCAATTTCGCCCGCATAGCTGGCGGCTTCTCTGGCGAAGCGAATGGGATCCATCACGGTCTGTGCAGACATAAGCCGTTAATGATATTGTGCGCTGCTTCCAATGTCAAAAACGTCTCCAGCGTGATTCGCAAGATACTCATCGCCAATCGGGGGGAAATCGCGGTTCGCATCGTGCGCGCCTGCAAGGAGCTGGGCATCAAATCGGTTGCCATTTACACCGATGCCGATCGTAGCGCCCTGCATGTCAAGAAAGCGGACGAGGCATACAACATCGGTTCCGACCCCGTGGTGGGCTACCTCAACGCCCACAATATCGTGAACCTGGCCGTGGCTTCGGGCTGTGACGCCCTGCATCCCGGCTACGGTTTCCTGTCCGAAAATCCGGTCATCGCCGAGGTTTGCGCGCGCCGAGGCATCAAATTCATCGGCCCCTCGCCCAAGGTCATTCGCCAGATGGGCGACAAGATCCAGGCGCGCCTGGCCATGATCAAGGCCGGCATACCGGTCATACCCGGCTCCGACCACAACCTTGAAAACGTTGAGGAAGCCCGCAAGCTTGCCAACGGCATTGGCTATCCAGTCATGCTCAAGGCCACCAACGGCGGGGGTGGGCGCGGTATCCGCCGTTGCGATTCGGAGGCCGAACTGCTGAAGAACTACGAGCGCGTGGTATCGGAAGCGACCAAGGCCTTCGGCAAACCGGAAATCTTCATCGAAAAGTGCGTGGTCAATCCCAAGCACATCGAGGTTCAGATCATCGGCGATTCCCACGGCAACTGCGTGCACCTGTATGAACGCGACTGCTCGATCCAGCGGCGCAATCAGAAGCTGATCGAAATCGCCCCCTCGCCGCAACTCACCGAAGCGCAGCGCGAATACATCGGCAAACTGGCGGTGCGGGCGGCCAAGGCGGTGGGTTACGTGAATGCCGGCACGGTGGAATTCCTGCTCGATTCCGACAACCAGTTCTACTTCATGGAAATGAACACCCGCCTCCAGGTGGAACACACCATCACGGAAACCATCACGGGTATCGACATCGTCCAGGAGCAGATTCGCATCGCTGACGGCATGCGCCTGCAATACAAGCAGGAAGACATCCGTTACCGTGGCTTCGCGATGGAGTTCCGCATCAACGCGGAAGACCCGCAGAACGGCTTCCTGCCCAGTTTCGGCCGCATCTCCCGCTATTACGCCCCAGGTGGCCCGGGTGTGCGTACCGACGCGGCGATCTATTCCGGCTATGTCATCCCGCCGTATTACGACTCGATGTGCGCCAAGATCACGGTCTGGGCACTGAATTGGGACAGCGTCATCGCGCGCGGCTTGCGTACTCTGGACGACATGGTCGTCTATGGTGTGAAGACCACCATTCCCTACTACAAGGAAATCCTCAAGAACGAGGAATTCCGCTCCGGGCGTTTCAACACCAGCTTCGTGGAAGCCCACCCGGAACTCCTGAACTACGCGGTTCGGCGCCCCCCGGAACTGACCGCCGCCGCCATCTCCGCGGCCATCGCCGCCCACCTTGGCATGTAAGAGACCACTATGGCAAAAGTACACATCTCCGAACTCGTCCTGCGCGACGGCCACCAGTCCCTCATCGCCACCCGCATGCGCACCGAGCACATGCTGCCGATCTGCGGAAAACTCGATCAGGCCGGCTTCTGGTCTCTGGAAGCCTGGGGCGGCGCCACCTTCGACGCCTGCGTGCGCTTCCTCAAGGAAGACCCGTGGGAACGTCTGCAGAAGTTGCGCCGCGCCCTGCCCAACACCCGCATCAACATGCTGCTGCGCGGCCAGAACCTGCTTGGCTACCGGCACTATGCCGATGATGTGGTGCGCGCCTTCGTGCAGAAATCCGCCGACAACGGCGTCGACGTATTCCGCGTGTTCGACGCCATGAACGACACGCGCAACATGCGCGTCTCCATCGAAGCCGTGAAGAAGTCCGGGAAACATGCCCAGGGCGCGCTTTCCTACACCGTCAGCCCGGTCCATAACGTCGCCTACTTCGTGGACATGGCGAAGACCCTGGCGGAAATGGGCGTCGATTCCATCGCCATCAAGGACATGGCCGGCCTGCTCACGCCTTACGCCGCCTACGACCTGGTGAAGGCGGTCAAGGAAGCCACCAACCTGCCGGTCAATACCCACAGCCACGCCACCGCCGGCCTCTCGACCATGGTGCACATGAAGGCCGTGGAAGCGGGCGCCGACATCATCGACTGCTGCAATTCCGCCTTCTCCGAGGGTGCATCCCACGCCACCACGGAAAGCATGGTCGCGGCGCTGGCCGGCAGCGAATACGACACCGGCCTGTCCCTGCCCTTGCTGCAGGAAATCTCCGCCTACTTCCGCGAAGTACGCAAAAAATACTGGCAATTCGAGATGGACACCCATCTGGTCGACACCCGCATCCTGGTTTCCCAGGTGCCCGGCGGCATGATCTCCAACCTGTCCAACCAGTTGAAGGAACAGGGCGCGCTCAATCGCATGGACGACGTCATGCTGGAAATTCCGCGCGTGCGCGAAGACCTCGGCTACCCGCCGCTGGTCACCCCCACCTCGCAGATCGTCGGCACCCAGGCGGTGCTCAACGTGCTCACCGGCGGCCGCTACAAATCGGTCACCACCGAGGTCAAGAACTACCTGCTCGGCCGCTACGGCGCCGCGCCCGGCACGCCCAACGAAGAAGTGAAGAAAATGGCCGTGGGCAACCAGGAAGTCATCACCTGCCGCCCCGCGGATCTGATCAGCGACGAACTCGACAAGCTGCGTGGTGAGGCCGAAGGACTGACCAAGTCCGACGAGGATGTGCTGACCTACGCCATGTTCCCCGACCTGGGCCGCACCTTCCTGCAGGAGCGCGCGGCCGGCTCCCTGACACCGGAACCCCTGCTGCCGCCTGATGCGAAGGAAGCCTCCACCTGCCCGGCCATCTTCGCGCCCAGCGAATTCAACGTCACCCTGCACGGCGAGACCTATCACATCCGCATCCGCGGCACCGGTCACGCCGGCGAAAACATTCGTCCGTACTTCGTGCATGTTGATGGCGTGTCCGAGGAAGTGCGCGTGGAAACGCTCGACGAAGTCGAAGTCACCCCCGGTGCTGGCGCCCGCAGCGGCAGCGCCAAGAAGAGCACGGGAAGCGGTTCCAAGGGGCGCCCGCGCCCGACCCATGCCGGCCATATCACCACCGCGATGCCCGGCACCATCGTCGATGTCCTGGTCAAGACCGGGCAGAAGGTCAATGCCGGCGACGGTGTCCTGGTGATCGAGGCCATGAAGATGGAGAACGAAATCCAGTCCGCCGTCACCGGCACGGTCGTCAGCATCCATGTCGCCAAGGGCGACGCGGTGACCCCGGATCAGGTGCTGGTGGAGATTCAGCCGGAGTAAGTCACAGTCGAGAATAACGTAGGTTGGGCAAAGCGTAGCGTGCCCAACATTGCGACGGCAGTTGGGCACGCTACGCTTTGCCCAACCTACGGCACTGATCGAAGATCTGCCGCCGCTCGAACCGGAAATCGACATGCTCATCCCGCGATATAGCCGAAAGTGACTTATGCAACTCGTCCTCGCTTCCACCTCCCCCTATCGCCGTGAACTACTCGCCCGCCTCGGCGTGCCATTCGAAGTCGCCGCGCCCGAGGTCGATGAAACCCCACTGCCCGGCGAATCGCCGGACGAAACCGCGCAGCGCCTGTCGCTACTGAAAGCGCGGGCGGTCGCCGAGAAATATCCGGATGCCCTGATCATTGGTTCCGATCAGGTCGCTCTGCTGGAAGGGATGCAACTGGGCAAGCCGGGCACGCATGAAAAAGCCGTCGCCCAATTACAGTCGATGCGCGGCAAGGCGCTGGAATTCCACACCGCGCTGACCCTGCTCAACGCGCGTACCGGCTCGGCGCAGACCGCCAACGTGCCGGTGCGCCTGGTGATGCGTAATTACTCGGATACCCAGATAGAGAATTACCTGCGCCGTGACCAGCCCTACAACTGCTGCGGCAGCGCCAAGAGCGAATCGCTGGGCATCGCCCTGATCGCCCGCTTCGAGACCGAAGATCCCAATGCCCTGGTCGGCCTGCCGTTGATCAAACTGGTCGAAATGCTGGCCAACGAAGGGCTGGACGTGCTGGGGTAAACGCCGGCATTCGCGCGTAGCACTCGTAGGTTGGGCAAAGCGTAGCGTGCCCAACATCGCGGCGGTTCGTTGGGCACGCTACGCTTTGCCCAACCTACGTTCTCGCCGGCCTACAAAAAAGCCGGCGAGACGCCGGCGCTACTTTAATCCCGCCCTTTCTTCGGCCCGCCCGAACCCAGCAATGCCGCCGATGGCCGCGTGGAATGGCGGCTCGGCGCCGGCCCAGCGCCTTGCGAGCGGGCCGGTTTGCCGGACTGGCCGGCCGGCTTGCGCGGGGTGTCGGCATGATTTTTGTGCCCGCCGCGATTCGGCTGGCCACTACGGCCACCTCGACCGCCCGCCGGGCGTGGCGGCCGCTCATCGTCATCCATGCCGGCGTGGTGAGCGGCCGCTTCCGGCATCACGAAACCTTCCACCACCACGCGGGTGATGGAACGCTTGATCAGGCGCTCGATGTCCTTCAGATAACCCATCTCTTCGTTGTCCACCAGCGACACCGCCGCGCCCACGCTGCCGGCGCGGCCGGTGCGACCGATGCGGTGCACATAGTCCTCCGGCACGTTGGGCAGTTCGAAATTCACCACCTGCGGCAACTGGTCGATGTCGATACCGCGCGCGGCGATGTCGGTCGCCACCAGCACTTGCAAGGTGCTGTCCTTGAACTGGGCCAGCGCACGGGTACGCGCGGCCTGGCTCTTGTTGCCGTGAATCGCCGCCGCCGGGATCTTGTCCTTGAGCAGCTTCTCGGCCAGCTTGTTGGCGCCGTGCTTGGTGCGGGTGAACACCAGGACCTGCTGCCAGTTGTGATGACGGATCAGGTGGGCAAGGAATTCTTTCTTGTGCGCCTGCGGCACCAGATGCACCGACTGCTCCACCAGTTCCGAGGCGGTATTGCGGCGCGCCACTTCGACGGTACCGGGGTTGTTCAGCAGCGTATTGGCCAGGGTGCGGATTTCTTCGGAGAAGGTCGCCGAGAACAACAGGGTCTGGCGCTGTTTCGGGATCAGCGTGATTACCTTGCGGATGTCGCGGATGAAGCCCATGTCCAGCATACGGTCGGCTTCATCGAGCACCAGGATTTCGACGCCGGACAGATCCACGGTCTTCTGGCCGACGTGGTCGAGCAGGCGGCCGGGCGTGGCCACCAGGATGTCCAGGCGGCCGCGCAAGGCCTTGTACTGCGGATTGATGTTGACCCCGCCGAACATGACCATCGATACCAGGGGGAAGTGCTTGCCGTAGGTCTGCACCGACTCTTCCACCTGCGCCGCCAGTTCGCGGGTGGGCACCAGAATCAGGCAACGCGGGCGGCCGGGCTTGGGTACCAGCGGCTTGTCCATCAGCCGATGCAGGATCGGCAGGACAAAACCAGCGGTCTTGCCGGTACCGGTCTGCGCGGCGGCCAACAGATCGCCGCCGGCCAGCACCAGGGGAATGGCCTGCGCCTGGATCGGCGTCGGGGTGGTGTAGCCGGCGTCCTGAATGGCGCGCAGCAACGGGGAAGCCAGGCCCAGATCGGCGAATGCCGGGGCGGAAGAATCGAGGGGGGATGACATGAACTACTCCTGCGACGGCCTGCCGCTCAAACGCGGCACCAATCGAGGCAGACGAAATGGGATGGGGTAACAAAGAAAACGCGTGCCGATTGGTTGGGCACGCGAGAGGCGCGGATTATACGGAGCAAACCGCGCCGGTTGGGGGATTCAGCGCTGTACGGAGAGGAATGGCGGAACCACTGCGCGTTCCGCCCTACTCGGCTCGTTACGACCCCGGCTGGCCCAAAAGGATACCGGCGCCCGCCGGGCCATAAAGCCTGCACTACACGCTTATTCGCAGCCTTATGTAGCAACCACCCCATGCAGAATCACTGACTTACGGTGGTTATGGTGAAGCGGACGAGCTACCTAACAGGGAGAAATCTCGGGAAGCCGAGCTGGCAGAGGCTTCCGGTGTGGCTCATGCCATGAGCCACACGGACACTTACCATGGCTCCATCCAGACTCTCCCACGAGCCCTCGCCATGGCCCAGCACTTTCTCCTCTTCGCCGCCGCCCGCACGATCTCCGTTCTCGAAGTGGCGACCCTGAGCGATGACAACGCCTTTGCCCTGTTCAAGCGCCTGCGCTGGGGCGATCAAGAAGAAGTGGGGTGTCCGCCACGGCTAATTTGTTCTCACGATAAGCCTTTGAATTACTGTGAAACAGCCGGAATCGAAGGCCCCCCGTAGGATGTGGTGAGCGCAGCGAACCGCATCAACTTGGCACGCGTGGCATGATGCGGTTCGCTGCGCTCACCACATCCTACGGCAGTTGTTTCATAGGGCGGGGTAGCTCACACAAAGCCATGACGGCTGAAGATCAGAACAAATTTGCCCTGGGGTGTCCGCATTGCGGCCTGGTGCATCGGCACAACTTCCGGCCCGCCCGGAAGATCTGGCGCTGTGCCGGCTGCCGTGAGGATTTTTCGGTGACCAGCCAGACCATTTTTGCTTTCCACAAGCTGCCGCTGCGGGTCTACCTGGCTGCCATCGCGATGTTCACCAACGCGGTGAAAGGCATTTCGGCCCTGCAAATGGCGCGTGACCTGGGCGTCCAGCACAAGTCGGTGCCCTCTCTCCCCCGGCCCCTCTCCCGGAGGGAGAGGGGAGCCACTCAGCGATACGCCAAATCCAGCGCGTAGCCGGTGGCCGCGAGGGTGCCGGTATCCAGGTCGAGGCGGATTTCCTGTTCTTCTCCGGTCGCCATGCCGGCCTCCAATCTGGCGTCTTTGGCCAGGTATTCCTTGGGCGCGAACACGCGTTGGGCAACGGGGGCGTCACGCACGTCGGTGAGAGTGAGCACGATGTGCGGCCAGGTCTGCGTCTGGCCGCCGCGGTTGGCGAGGAGCAGATAGAGGCGCGAGCGGGACTTGTTTTCGGCGTCGTGTTCCAGCGAGGAAGCCGCGATGGCGGTTTTGTCTAGCTGGCGCGGCAGCGGCACTACGCAATTCAATGGCCGGCACAGCGTTTGCAGGAGCGGGCGCGTGGATGGCATCGTGGCGGCGATGTCGCCGCGCAGGAAAATAGCCGATTGCAGCAGAAACAGGCCGCCCAGGAGTACAGCCCCCAGGAGTTGCAGGATGAAGCGCGGGCGCCCGGCCGGCGTTGTCCGTTTGATTCGCGTGGATAGTTCGGAAAGAAGTATGGATTCCGAGGTTTCTTCGTCCACCTTTCGGTCCGCAAGCGGGCCTCCTGCCTCGTTCGGCGTTTCCTCGGGAGGCGGCGCGGCTTCTTCGATCTGATCCGGCTCGGCCGGCGGCGTCACCATTTGGTCTTCTTCGTCCGCCATTCGGCCCGCAAGCGTGCCTCCTACCTCGCCCGCCGCTTCCACGAACGGAGGTGCGGTTTCCTCGATTTTGTCCGGTTCATCCGGCGGCGCTACCAGTTCCGCCAGCAGGCTGTCGTAGGCATTGAACACCACCGTGCAGTGTCCGCACCGCACCAGCCCGCGTCGTAAACCCAGGTGTTCCTGAGTGACCCGGAAGGTGGTGTGGCATTCGGGGCAGGTGGTCAGCATGGGCGGGGGTGGGCACCTGTCGTTTGTTTCCCCCCTTTTTCAAAGGCTCGTTTAGCGTTTGCGGGCGACGCGGACAGGCACGGTTCCCCCCATTTACAAAGGGGGGCTAGGGGGGATTTTCGGACGCTCGCGCACGCGCCACCCTTGGAGAAATCCCCCTCAATCCCCCTTTGATAAAGGGGGAGGCCACACTCTCCTGCCCCCCTTTGGGAAAGGGGGGTGAAAGTGCACGCCCAGCGCATCATGCCTTCACGCCTTCCAGGCAGACCCAGCCTTCTTCTTCCTTCCATAGCCGCATGGTGAAGGCCTGGCCGTAGATCGCCATGACTTCCTCGGCCTGTTCGGCCAGGATGCCGGACAGGGCGATGCGGCCGCCCGATTTCACCCGCGCGGCGAGCAGGGGCATCAACGCTTTCAGTGGGTTGGTGAGGATGTTGGCGACCAGGACATCGAACTGGCCGGTCGGAGCGGTATCGGGCAGGTGAAAGCTGGCTTGCACCTGATTGCGCTCCGCGTTGTCGCGCGAGGAGGTGACCGCCTGGGTATCCACGTCCACACCCACGACGTTGCCCGCGCCGAGCTTGACGGCGGCAATGGCGAGAATGCCGGAGCCGCAGCCGTAATCGAGGACGCTCTCTTTGCCAGTCAGGTTGGCCTCCAGCCATTGCAGGCATAGACGTGTGGTGGGGTGGCTGCCGGTGCCGAAGGCGAGCCCGGGGTCGAGCACCAGGGTGATCGCCTCGGGGTCGGGCGCGACATGCCAGGAGGGGACGATCCATAGCCGTTGCGAGATGGGGATGGGCTCGAACTGGGATTGCGTCAGGCGGACCCAGTCCTGCTCTTCCACACGCTCGATTTCGTGTTCGTGGTCGGGGGCCAGGCCGAGCCGCGCGAACAGGGTGGCGAGATCTGAATCGGCGTCGAGCAGGGCCACCACCCAGTTGCGATTCCAAGCCTTGGGGTCATCCAGTCCCGGTTCGCCGAACTGCGGCAACTCGGCATCGGTGCCGGCGTCGCGGTCCTCGGTGGAAACGGACAGGGCGCCCGCATCCATGAGCGCATCCGCCAGACCTTCGGCTTCCTCTTGGTTCGCCGCGAGTTTCAGTGAGAGCCAGGCCATGGTCCGTCCACGTAGCGCCGGCATCCCTGCCGGCTGGTTGAAAGCGCACTCGTAGGTTGGGCAATGCGAAGCGTGCCCAACAACCACCGATGGCGTTGGGCACGCTTCGCTTTGCCCAACCTACCGCTCAATGCTTGTTCATCCCCAGCTTGTTTTCCAGGTAATGGATGCTGAAGCCGCCGTCCAGAACCACCTGATCCACCAGCAGATCCTGGTGCAGCGGGATGTTGGTTTTGATGCCTTCGACGATCATCTCGGACAGGGCGATGCGCATGCGGGCGATGGCCTGTTCGCGGGTGGCGCCGTAGGTAATCAGCTTGCCGATCATCGAGTCGTAGTGGGAGGGCACGTAGTAGTTCTGGTAGACGTGTGAATCCACCCGCACACCGGGGCCGCCGGGCGCGTGATAAAGGCTGATGCGGCCGGGCGAGGGCATGAAGGTGGCCGGGTCTTCGGCGTTGATGCGGCATTCGATGGCATGGCCGCGGAACTGGATGTCTTTCTGCTTGTTCGCCAGCGGCAGGCCGGCGGCGATGCGGATGCTTTCCTGAACGATGTCGACGCCGGTGATGAATTCGGTCACCGGATGTTCCACCTGCACGCGGGTGTTCATCTCGATGAAGAAGAATTCGCCATCTTCGTAAAGGAATTCGAAAGTGCCGGCGCCGCGATAGCCGATCTTGCGGCAGGCCTCGGCACAGCGTTCGCCGATCTTGTTGCGCAATTTCGGGTCCAGCCCCGGCGCCGGGGCTTCTTCCAGCACCTTCTGGTGGCGCCGCTGCATGGAGCAGTCGCGCTCGCCCAGGTGGATGGCGTTGCCGTGGGTGTCGGACAACACCTGAATCTCGATGTGGCGCGGATTGCCGAGGAATTTTTCCATGTAGACCATGGGGTTGCCGAAGGTCGAGGCAGCCTCGCCCTGAGTCAGTTGCACGGACTGAACCAGATGCGCTTCGGTATGCACCACGCGCATACCGCGTCCACCGCCACCGCCCGCCGCCTTGATGATGACCGGGTAGCCGACATCACGCGCCATCCGCAGCCATTCGTCTGGATCTTCCTCGCTCAGGGCGCCTTCCGAACCGGGCACCACCGGCACACCGGAGGCCTTCATGGCGTCCTTGGCGGAAACCTTGTCGCCCATCAGGCGGATTGTTTCCGGGCGTGGGCCGATGAACACGAAACCGGAGTTTTCCACCCGCTCGGCGAAACCGGCGTTTTCCGAAAGGAAACCGTAGCCGGGGTGGATGGCCTCGGCATCGGTGACCTCGGCGGCGGCGATGATGGCGGGAACGTGCAGATAACTCTTGGCCGACGGCGCCGGCCCGATGCACACCGATTCGTCGGCGAGACGCACGTATTTGGCTTCGGCATCCGCTTCGGAATACACCGCGACGGTTTTGATACCCATCTCGCGGCAGGCGCGCTGTATGCGCAGCGCTATTTCGCCACGGTTGGCGATCAGGACTTTTTCAAACATCGTTTTCTCGCAAGGTTGTGGCGTAGTCCCGCATGCGCTGCCAAGCACCGATGAGGTGCGCGACAAAGACGCGGGCTTCGCCCAGAGCGGACAACATATCCGCCGGGTCGCTCAAATATTCATGCACCAGCCAGTTGCGCGCCCGGCGCATCCGGCGCCAGCGGGCGGCGTCTTCAAGCCAACGCAGGCGTTCCGCGCGGGCGAGGTTGTCGATGGCGGTTCCCACCGGCTCCTCGCTGGCTTCCAGCAGCAGGGGCAGGTATTTGCCCGCGAGGGTGTCCTGCATTCGGCAGAACTTGCCGACGAAGGATTCCAGTTTGTCGCAGCCTTCAGGCAGGGACAGGAGGGCACCCAGCCAAGTGGCGTCCAGATCGGCGGGAGGGAACAGGCGGGAGGACACATCCGCCAGAAGCGCGGCTTCCCGCTCCAGGAGGGGCTCCAACAGGCTCAGACGCTCGGCCGCCTTCACAGGGGAACCCCGGTGCCACGCGCCACCTCGTGGATGGTTTGGCGCGCCTTGCCCGGCGCCCAGACGACGATGTCGATACGCTGTTCGCCCAGTTGCATCTGGAGTTCGTCGTCCAGTTCCAGAATGCGCCGGAACTCATCCTCCGCGCGGGGCGCGTATTCGACATAGAGGTCGATGTCCCCGCCGCGCCGGGTGTCGTCGGCGCGGGAGCCGAACAGCCAGACCCGCGCGTCGGTGCCGAAGACCCGATCCACCTGGCGGCGGATGATGCCGGCGTCCTCCTGAGTCAGCCGCATGGGGCGGATTCCGGTCAACCGATGATGAACAGCGGTTCGCCGTATTCCACCGGCTGGCCGTTCTCGATCAGGATGGCTTTGATCACGCCGCCTTCGTCCGCCTCGATCTCGTTCATGAGCTTCATGGCTTCGATGATGCATAGCGTGTCGCCGGGCTTGACCGTCTGGCCCACTTCAGCGAAGGCCTTGGCGTTGGGCGAAGGGGTGCGATAGAAGGTGCCGACCATGGGCGACTTCACCACATGGCCTTCCGGCACCGCCGGTTCGGCGGGTTCGGCCACGGCCACGGGAGCGGCGGCGGGGGCCTGTTGCGGGTACATGCCCATCATGCCCGGCTGCATCATGGGCATACCGGCGTAGACGGTCTGGCCGGCCACGGTGCGGGTGATGCGGACTTTTTCTTCGCCTTCGGTGATTTCCAGTTCGGCGATGCCGGAATCCTGGACCAGGTCGATCAGTTTTTTGAGCTTGCGGAGATCCATGTGTTTATTCCTCCAAGGCGTTGAGGGCATAGCCCAGCGCAAACAGATAGCCCATCGCGCCCAGGCCCGAGATCACGCCGGCCGCAAGGTCGGAAAAATACGAATGCTTGCGGAAGGCTTCGCGGGCGTGGACATTGGACAGATGCACTTCGATGAAAGGGATGGCTACCGCCGCCAGTGCGTCGCGCATTGCTACGCTGGTATGCGTGAACGCGGCGGGGTTGATGATGATGTAGGCGACGCCCTGTTCCTGTGCGGCATGGATGCGCTCGATCAGGGCATGTTCGGCATTGCTCTGGAAACATTCCACATCGACTCCGACGGCGGTGCCTTGCTCGATCAGGGCGGAGTCAATTTCGGCCAGGGTCTGGTGGCCATAATGCTTGGGTTCACGCGTGCCCAACAGATTCAGGTTGGGGCCGTGCAGAACCAGAATGAGTTTGCCGGACGTTGCCGGGCCGGCTTGTTCGGTAGACTGCTTCGGCGTGCGCTTTCGGGGCATTTAAGAGCTGGCCGGCTGGTTGTAAACGGCGGCGATTGTGCCGTAAATCACACCTTAAAGTCCAGAAAGCGGCCTCTCCAGACAAATCAAGGGGTTATCAGCGCAGGTCGGAAAAGCCGGCGTTATGTCCCCGGCGCCGACAGCGCCGGGGACGGTATCCCTTGCGGGCTTCATGTCGGCGCCTTCCGACAAAACCCGGCGGAAGGCGCGATAAGGCCGCTTGAGCGAAGCCGTTGCGCTTCAGCGCTTACGGATTCGGCCTCCCCCTTGCGGGGATTCCGCCCTACGGGGCTGCGCCATCAAGCAGACGCTCGAACACCCGTGCCACCGCTTCCGGCGCCAACTCGTCCGGCCGCGATAAATTAATCAGCGCGGGCGCGTCGGCTTCCGCATAAGCGCCGAAACGCGCCGGTGGCGTGGCGGGATAGAGGCCGATGCCGGGTTTGCGGAAGGCCGCCGCCAGGTGCATCAGGCCGGTATCGACGCCGATCACGCCACGCGCGGCGGCGATCAGGCCGCCCAACTCGGACAATCCCAGGCGCGGCAACACCACGGCCGCCGGTAACGTCGCCGCCAGGCGTTCGGCGCGCGCCTTTTCCCGCTCGTTTCCCCAGGGCAGGGCCACGCCCAGGCCGAGTGCGCCGATGCGTGCCAGCAGGTCCACCCAGTGGTGTTCCGGATATTCCTTTTCCACCCGCGCGGTGCCATGCAGGCAGACCACATAGTCCGTCGCCAGGCCGGCAAGCTGAATCGGTGCGGGGGCCGCCAGGCCATAGCGAAGCCCACTATCCGCGCCCATCGCATAGCCCAGCGCCTGGGCGGTGAGCAGGCGGTTGCGGGTGATGGCGTGCAGTTCGCGCGGCGCCGGGTAGCGCCGCGCATAGGCCAGACAGGCCAGGCTCTCTCTCGCGCTGCCCCGGGCGAGGCCGGCGCGCGGCCCGTGCGCGAGACGTGCCACCAGCGCACTCTTGATCAGCCCCTGGGCATCCAGAACAAGGTCGTATTCCTCCGCCTGGATGGCACGACGAAATACAGCCATCTCCGCCCAGGTCGCGCTTTTCCCGAGGCCGCGCCGCCAGCGCCGCAGGGCCGAGGGAATCACCCGCCCGAGCGCCGGGTGCCAGCCGGGAATGGTGGCGTAACCTTCCTCCACCACCCAGTCGGCGCGCAGGCCCGGCACCTGGCTGGCCGCTTCGGTCAGCGCCGGGAGCATGTGAACGACATCGCCCAGCGAAGTCATCTTGATGATGAGGAGGTGCATGGAATAACCGGGTTGAGAGAGCGCTGGATTATCGCCGAGCTCAAGTTTTTCTGATGCCTGCCGTTACTCGGCGGGTCAGGGTTTCACCAGGCCTCCTACTCATGCGCACCCCGCGAAACGAATGCCACTTTACCCATGCCGGCTCAGGCCGCGCGGGAGTCCGCGCATGAGCATTCAGCCAGGTAGGTTGGGCAAAGCGCAGCGTGCCCAACATGCAACGGTTGATTGTTGGGCACGCTGCGCTTTGCCCAACCTACGAAGCTCAGGACGCGCGGGAGTCCGCGCATGAGCCTTCAGTCCGGCCAGGAACAGGGAATGGAACTCGCCCTGAGCCATGCGCTGGAGCGCGGCGAGCTGGAGCTTTTCTTCCAGCCCAAGGGCGATCTCCACAATGGCCGCATCGCCGGGGCCGAAGCCTTGTTGCGCTGGCGGCGCGGCGACATCCTGATGCTGCCGGGCCATTTCATTCCTTTGGCGGAACATTCCGGACTGGTCGTGCCGATTGGTTCCTGGGTCATCGACAGTGCCTGCGCCCGTCTGCGCGCCTGGGCTGACCAGGGGTATGGCGAGACGCGCCTGGCGGTGAATGTCTCGGCGCGCCAATTTGGTGTGGGCGACCTGGAAACCGTGGTGTCCACAGCTCTGGCGCGGTATGCGATCCATCCGGGGCGGCTGGAGCTGGAACTGACCGAAAGCATGTTGATGGACGATCCCGAGTCGGCGGTCATCCAGTTGCAGCGGCTCAAGAGCCTCGGCATCAAGCTCTCGCTGGACGATTTCGGCACCGGCTATTCCAGCTTCACCTATCTCAGCCACTTCCCCATCGACACTCTGAAGGTGGATCAGTCCTTCGTGCGCCACATGGTGAGCAACGCCAAAATCGCCGGCATCGTCGCCGCGATCATCGGTCTGGCGCACAAGATGCACCTGCATGTGGTGGCCGAAGGCGTGGAAAGCGAGGCGCAACTCGCCTATCTGCGGCGCCTGGGTTGCGACGAAATCCAGGGCTACTTCTTCAGCCACCCGCTGCCCGAGTCCGAGTACCTCGCCCTGCTCGGCGCGGGCAAGACCCTGCCGGGCCAGCCGCCGGCGGAAGGCGCGGAGCGCACGCTGCTGCTGGTCGACGACGAACCCGGCATCCTCTCCGCCCTGCGCCGCATGTTGCGCTATGAGGGCTATCGCATCCTCATCGCCAACAACGCCGCCGAAGGGCTGGAGCTGCTGGCGCTCGAAGCGGTGCAGGTGGTGATTTCCGATCAGCGCATGCCCGGCCTCACCGGCACCGAGTTCCTGACCCGGGTCAAGGACATGCACCCCGATTGTCTGCGCATCATCCTGTCCGGCCAGGCCGACATGGCTTCGGTGATCGACGCCATCAACGACGGCGCCGTCTACAAGTTCCTGACCAAGCCCTGGGACGACGAGAAACTGCGCGAGCGCATCCGCGAAGCCTTCCGTTTCCAGGCCGCGCTCGCTTCAATCAAACATACCCAATGACCGAACCAAGCGACACC
Organism: Pseudomonadota bacterium; assembly: GCA_030684775.1. Taxonomy (GTDB): domain Bacteria; phylum Pseudomonadota; class Gammaproteobacteria; order Burkholderiales; family Thiobacillaceae; genus PFJX01. The sequence goes on along the minus strand of JAUXXW010000124.1, from coordinate 9,475 downwards.
CCGCCCAGCCGCACCCTCCTTCTGGTGGATGACGAGCAGAACATACTCAGCGCCCTGCAACGCGCCTTGCGCCGCGACGGTTATCGCATCCTCGCCAGTGACGACCCGCGCAAGGCGCTGGACATCCTCGCGAACGAACGGGTGGATGTGATCCTCTCCGACCAGCGCATGCCAGGCTTGAGCGGCGTGGAATTCCAGCGCCTGGCGCGAGCGCTGCAAAGCGCCAACGTGGAATTGCAGGCGCACATCGCGGAAAAGGAACGCCAGGCACGGCAGATCGCAACCGTGCTCGACACCCTCCAGGAAGTTTTGCAACTGATTCCCTGGCCCCTCATCGGCGTCGATGAGGAAGGCCTGGTAGCGCTTTCCAACACGGCGGCGGACGCGAGTCTGGGCGGCGGCGCGCCCCTGCTGGGCCAGGAAGCGCGTGAAATGTTGCCGGAAGCCATGCGCGCCTGGCTGAGCAACCCCGCTTCCATTCCCGAACAAACGGCGCATGAAGGGCGCCGCTACCGGGTGGTCTACAAGCCGATGGGGCTGCATTCCCGTTCGCGCGGCACCCTGCTGGCCCTGTTGCCGTGTGAGATGTGCCCATGACAAGCATTCATACCCTGGCGCTGGATCAGGTCACGCCCGGCATGGTGCTGGGCGTGGACATCCATGATGCCCATGGCGCCACCCTGCTGGCCGCCGGCACCGAACTCAGCGAATCACACCTCGCCTCGTTGCGGCGGCGCGACGTGCGACAGGCCGCGATCAAGGTGCGGGAAATCCTCTCCGAGGCGGAGCGGGACGTCCGCCGCGAGGAAATTCGCGCCCGTCTGCGCCACCTCTTTCGCCACACCGGGGAGGGCGAAGCCGACCGCGTGCTGTACCAGACACTCCTGGAATATCGCCTGGAGCAAGTGGAATGAACACGCTTACTCTCGAAACCGTAGCTTGGGCAAAGCGCGGCGTGCCCAACAAACCGTCGCAATGTTGGGCACGCTGCGCTTTGCCCAACCTACAGCGGCTGTTCCAGCAGAAGTTTCCACGATGAGCCCGCTCACCCTGGAAGAAGTCCTGGCGGACATTCGCCAGTTGCCCTCCTTGCCGGCGGTCGTCGGGGAATTGATCCGTACCCTGGATAACGAATCCGCCGGTATCGACCAGCTCGCCGAAGGCATCGCCAAGGATCAGTCCCTGGCCGCGCGCGCGCTGCGGGTCGCCAACTCGCCCTTCTATGGCATCCAGCACAAGGTGTCGAGCATTCATGACGCCATCGTCATCCTCGGTTTCAGAGCCGTTGGCAGCCTGGTCATGGCGGCCTCGGTCACCGGCTATTTCACGCCGCCCAAGGGCGTTCCCTTCGATCTCGGCCATTTCTGGCGCCACGGACTCGGCACCGCGTTGTGCGCGCGGGCGCTGGCGCGCCATGCCGGGCTCGATACGGAAGCCGGTTTCAGCGCCGGTCTGCTGCATGACATCGGTGTGCTGATGCTGCTCACCACCCGCCCGGATCATTACGGCGGGGTGCTGGCGTACCGGGAGGAACACGACTGCCATGTGCCGGACGCGGAGCGGGCCATCCTCGGCTTCGATCATGCCCAGGCGGGCGAGGCGCTGATCTCGCGCTGGCGCTTCCCGGCGGACATCGTGCGCGCGGTGGCCCAGCATCATGCCCCCGAGGGCCGCCCCGAAAACAGCGCGGCCGCCTCGCTGGGTGACGTGGTGCATGTCGCCAACATCCTTGCCCATGCCCTCGATCTGGCCGGCGCACCGCAGACGCTGGTGCCGCCGTTGAGCACTGCCGCCTGGCACCGCCTCGGTCTCGATGGCGCGATGCTGAAGGCCATGCTGCCCGGCATCGAACAGGAACACGAGAGCTACTGCGCTCTCCTGGCGGCCTGAGTGGAAATGAGCGCCATGAACGGGCAAAAGAACGCGGCGAGCGGCGGCCTCCTGGCCGGTTTTTTCCTGGTCATCATCCTGTTGCTGGGACTGGCGGGCGTGGGCCTGGCCTACCTGCGCGCGATGAACGACACCATCACGGTCATCGTCGAGGATCACAACGAACGCGCCCATCTCGCCGCCGAGATGTATATCGCCGCGCGGGAACGGGCATTGCAATTGCACGCCATCCTGCAAGAGCCGGATGCCTTCGAACGCGACGATCTGGTACCGCGCTTCCATGAGCTGGCCGGGATATTCCGGGGCGCGCGCGAGAAGTTGCTGAAGATGGATTTGACTTCACTGGAAAGGGATCTGCTGAAAACACAGGGGCGCTTCACCGGCCACGGTTCGGGTGTGCAGGATGAAGTGCTCGATCTGGCTCTGGCGGACAAGAAGGACGCCGCCGAGCGGCTTCTGATCGACGAGGCCATTCCCGCGCAAAATCGGGCCACGGTGCAACTGCGCGGCTTGCTGGACGAGCAGATTCGCCAGGGCCGCCAGGCCGCCGTCGCGGCGCGCGGGAAATACCGGCTCGCGCGCAATCTGTTGATCGCCAGCGCCGTGGTGGCGGTACTGCTTTCCTGCCTGATCGCCGTGGTGGTGGTTCGGCGTCAACAAATCCTGCTGGCGAAATTGCGCGAAGGGGAGCGTGAGGCGCGCGCCATGTTGGCGAACATTCCCGTGCCGATCTGGTTCAAGGACGCCGATTCGCGCATCGTCTGGAGCAACGCCGGCTTCGAGAAGATTGCCGATATGGCCAAGGAGACGATTGCCGGCAAGCGCGAGGCGGATATCTGGGGCGGTAGCGAAGGCCTGAAGAACGACCAGGAAGACCAGAAGGCGCTGGAAACCGGACAGACCTCACACCAGGACCAGCGCCTGACCTCCGCCAACGGCTTGCCGGGGCATTACATCATCGCCCGCACACCCATGTACGCCGGCGATGGCGCCTGGAAGGGCGTGCTTTGCGTGGCGCAGGATCTGACCACCCTGGAATACATGAATAACCTGCTGGAGCAGACCAACCAGGAATTGCAGGCACAGAAGACCGCGCTGGATGAACACGCCATCGTCAGCATCTCCGACACGGCGGGCAATATCACCTATGTGAACGAGAAGTTCTGCACCATTTCCGGCTATACGCTGCGCGAGTTGATGGGCCAGAACCACCGCATCGTCAGCTCCGGCCTGCACCCAGCGGCGTTTTTCCGGGAGATGTGGGACACGATCACCCGCGGCCAGGTCTGGAACGGCGAAATTCGCAACCGCCGCCGCGACGGCAGCTTCTATTGGGTGGATTCCACCATCGTTCCCTTCCTGGACATGGCGGGGAACCCGACCCAATACATCGCCATCCGCACCGACATCAGCGCCCGCAAGCAGATGGAGGAATCACTCCAGGAACTCAATGTGGACCTGCAACGGCGGGTGGATGAGCGCACCGAGGCGCTGTCGCGCGCCATGCAGCAACTGGAGGGAGACATCGCCGAGCGCACCCGCTCACAGGCCTTGCTGGAGGAGCAATACCAGCAACTGGCGAGCCTGCACCACAAATTGCAGGAGGCGCAGACCCAGTTGCTGCAATCCGAGAAACTGGCCTCCATCGGCCAACTCGCGGCCGGCGTGGCGCACGAGATCAACAACCCCATCGGTTATGTGCACTCCAACCTGGGCACCCTGGACGGCTATATTCGCGACCTGTTCAGCCTGATCGGCGGCTTCGAGACGGCCGCAGCGGCGCTGCCGGACGATGCGCCGCAACGCGCCGAGTTGGCCCGGTTGACGCAGAAACTGGATCTGGCCTACCTGCGCGAAGACATTCCGGTATTGATGAACGAATCGAAGGAAGGCATTACCCGAGTCCGCAAGATCGTCCAGGATTTGAAGGACTTCTCACGCCTGGACAGCTCTCCCGACTGGCAATACGCCAACCTGACCCAGGGGCTGGATAGCACCCTCAACATCGTTCAGAACGAAATCAAATATCACGCCGACGTGGTCAAGGAATACGGCGACATCCCCGAGATCGAATGCCTGCCCTCGCAGCTCAATCAGGTATTCATGAACCTGATGGTGAATGCCGCCCACGCCATCGAGGGCCCGCGCGGCACCATCACCCTGCGTACCGGCCTGGGCAGCGGCGCGGATGCCGGCATGGTGTGGCTGGAAGTGGCGGATACCGGCCGCGGCATCCCGGATGACATCAAGGGCCGCATTTTCGACCCCTTCTTCACCACCAAACCGGTGGGGAAAGGCACCGGGCTGGGCCTTTCGCTGGCCTACGGCATCATCCAGAAACACCACGGACGCATCGAGGTGGAAAGCGAAGTTGGCCGTGGCACCACGTTCCGCGTGACGCTGCCGATCGAACATGTAAAGGAGGTGGATGATGAGGCTTGAGCACTCCACCCGACCGGGGGCCGCTTCGGCCTCCATCAAGGTCCTGTTCGCGCGAGATTCCCCCCTTTTTCAAAGGGGGGTTAGGGGGGATTTGCGGACGCTCGCACATGCACAACCCTTGGAGAAATCCCCCCCAGCCCCCCTTTGGGAAAGGGGGGAGCCCACCCCCTTCACCCGTTTCCGTTCAGGCCTAGTAGTCCGTTCCGCCAAAACGATGACATTAAACGGCGTCTTTTTCCGCCATGCTTCGTTGCGTCCCCTTGCCGTATACCCCATACGTCGGCGGGTCCGCGCCTCGCCTGTCGAAAAAAACCATCCATTTCATTTGTCACCGTTTTGGCGGAACGGACTACTAGCCGAGGCTTGCTGACCATGCACCCCCTGCTCGAACGCCAGATTCACAAGCACCTCGCCCCCGATGCTGCGGAAGGGCTGGCTGACTTCCTGGAGGCGGTAGACCGTGCCTATCGCCATGCCGACGACGCGCGGCGTCTGGTCGAGCGTTCGCTGGATCAGATGTCGAATGAATTGAATGCGCGCCTGGACGAAAAACTGGTGACCGAGGCGGCCTTGCACCAGGAGAAGGGCGAACAGACCGCGCTGATCAAGCGCCTGGAAGAAGCGCACAACCAGTTGCTGCAATCGGAAAAGATGGCCTCCATCGGCCAGCTCGCGGCGGGGGTGGCGCACGAGATCAACAACCCTATCGGCTACGTCGGCTCCAACCTGGGCACCCTGCGCGGCTACGTCGATCGCCTGCTCAACGTGCTGGCGGCATTCGAGGCCATCGAGCGCGAGTTGCCCGAGGGCGCCATCCGTTCGCGCCTGGTGGTGGTCAAGGCGGAAGCCGATTTGAGTTACCTGAAAAGCGACATCGCCGACCTGCTCACGGAAACCGGCGATGGCATCCAGCGGGTGCGCCGCATCGTTCAGGATCTCAAGGATTTCTCGCACGCCGACCCGGGCGAGTGGGTGCTGGCCGATCTGCACAAGGGCCTGGAATCCACCCTCAACGTGGTCAACAACGAAATCAAGTACAAGGCGAAGGTCGTCAAGGAATACGGTGAACTGCCGGCACTGCGCTGCCTGCCCGCGCAATTGAATCAGGTATTCATGAACCTGCTGGTCAACGCGGCGCACGCCATCGAAAACCAGGGCACGATCACCATACGCACCGGGGTGTGGAACGAAGAGGCTCGCGTGGAAATCAGCGATACCGGAAAGGGCATTCCCGCCCACCAACTCACCCGCATCTTCGACCCCTTTTTCACCACCAAACCCGTTGGTGTAGGCACCGGCCTCGGGCTTTCCATCTCCTACGGCATCATCCAGAAACACGGTGGCCGCATCGAAGTGGAAAGCGAGCCGGGTAAAGGCGCGACATTCCGTATTTGCCTGCCACTCTCACCGTCGATTCAACCTGAGCTCCGATCATGAGTGAACCCACCCCCGCCACCCTGCTGTTCGTGGACGACGAGCCGTCCATCCTGTCTTCGCTGAAGCGCCTGTTCCGACCTCAGGGCTACCAGATATTCACCGGCGAGGGCGCCGCCGCCGGCCTGGAAATTCTGGAGAAGGAGCATGTCGATCTGATCATCTCCGACATGCGCATGCCGGTGATGGACGGTGCCCGTTTCCTGGAACAGGCGCGCCTGCGCTGGCCGGATGCCATCCGCATCCTGCTCACCGGCTATGCCGACATCGAATCGACCATTGCCGCCATCAACCAGGGCCAGATCTACCGCTACATCAACAAACCCTGGGACGACACCGAAATCGTCCTGATCGTGCGCGAAGCGCTGGAACGGCGTCGCCTGGAACAGGAAAACGGTCGCCTGAATTCGGTAGTGGAAGCGCAAAACAACGAGTTGCGCGAGCTCAACGCCGGCCTGGAACAGAAAGTGGCCGAGCGCACGGCGGAGCTGGAGAAGGCGATCAAGTATGTGAAAACGGCCCATACCCGGCTGAAGACCGGCTTCGTCAACACGGTGCAGGCTTTTTCCGGCCTTACCGAAATGCGCGGCAAGAATCTCTCCGGCCATGCCCGTCGGGTGGCCGACCACTCGCGCAGCCTGGCGCGCGCGCTGGAACTGTCCGATGCCGAGCAGCAGAATGTCCTGTTCGCCGCGCTACTGCACGACATCGGCAAGATCGGCCTGTCCGACATCATCCTGGAGCGCCCGCTGTTTGCGCTCGACCCCAACCAGCGCGCCGAGCTCATGCGCCACGCGGAGCGCGGCCAACATGCCTTGATGCAGATCGAACAGCTCAAGGAGGCCGCCCTGCTGATCCGCCACCACCATGAGTTGTATGACGGCAGCGGTTATCCCGACCACCTGGCCGGCATCGCGATCCCGCTGGGCGCGCGCATCATCGCCGCCGCCAACGAGTACGACAATCTCATCAGCGGCACCATGACGCAGCAGCCGATGAAGCCGAAGGAAGCGTTTTCCTACCTGATCGAGCAGCGCGGCAAGCGCTACGACCCGGCGGTGATCGACCACTATGTAGAAATACTCGGCGAGCAGTTGAAGTACGTCATCGACGAAATGCCGATGCGCCCGACATCACTGCGGCCCGGCATGGTCCTCTCGCGCGACCTGCAACACCGCGACGGCTACATGCTGCTGGCCAAGGGCTATGTGGTCGATCCCGCCATCATCACGCAACTGGCCAAGATCGAAGCCACGGAACACCACCACATCATGGTGTACGTCGCCCGTCAGGTGTCATGAACCTCGTAGGGCGGAAAAGCCGGCGGGCCGGCGCCTTCCGACAAATCCCGGCGCGGCGGCTGCTTGTCCAGTAGACGTTGGTTGGGCAAAGCGATGCGTGCCCAACATGGCGACGGGTTGTTGGGCACGCTTCGCTTTGCCCAACCTACGCTTCCGCGTGGGCTGATCGGCAGCGCGTAGGTCGGGAAAGCCGGCGGGCCGGCGCCTTCCGACAAATCCCGGCGGAAGGCGCGATAAGGCCGCTTTTCCGCCCTACGTGGCTGGCCTTCTATACCTTGTTCTCCTTGACGCCCATCCTGGTGTTGGCGATCACGGTCGCAGGCTATTTTTTCGGCGCCAAAGCCGCACAGGGCGAGATCGTTGCCCAGATGCAAGGGCTGGTCGGGCTGAATGGCGCGCAGGCGATCCAGGCCTTGCTGGCCGCCGCGCGCGACCCGACCTCCGGCCAGGTGGCGAGCGTGCTGCTGCTCCTGGGGGCCAACAAGCGTCTTCGCCGAGTTGAAGAGCAGCCTGGATGAACTGTGGGGCAGCGACAAACCGCCTCGGCCGGCTTTTCATATGCTCTTGCGGACGCGCCTCCTGTCCCTGGGCCTGGTGCTGGCGCTGGCTTTCCTGTTGCTGGTCACCGTGCACATCCTCGATGACATCAACCAATCCATCCAACGCTACATGTTCATGCTGTTGGCGACCAATGTGCTGGTGGGGCTGCTCACCTGGATCGCGTTGCGCCGGATCGGCCTGGAAAATGCCGGCGTCTGGGGCATGCTGCTGAGCATGCCGATCACCGTCCTGGTGAAAGTGGTGGCCCAGCACGTGGAGCAACTCGAACCGGTGGCCGAGTTGCCGGGGGATTAGCGGCCTGTCACCAGAAACAGAACTGACAACGTTGATTTTCATGCGGCCGCCATTGTTCTCCGCAAGCATTTCAACCACCCCTCGGGCCGCGCCATAAAAAAGCCGGCGGGTCGCCCGGCCGGCTTTCATGCGTAATCACGCCGCGTGGTTTACAGCTTGCGCGAGATGTAGCGCACACTGTCGTCTTCCGGGTGCGCTTCGACCTTGAAGCCGAGGGCTTCCGCCAGTTTGAGCATGCGGGTGTTGCGCTTCATGACCTCGCCATCCATGACGCGCATGCCTTTGGCGCGCGCCACGTCCATCAGCACGCCCATCAGCTTGTGGCCGATACCCTGCTTCTGCCATTGGTCGTTGATGACCACGGCGAATTCGCAGGACTCGCCATCCGGGTTGATGGCGAAGCGGGCGACGCCGAGTTCGACTTCGTTGCCATCCACCTGGGTGACGGCGAGCAGGGCCATTTCACGGTCGTAGTCGATCTGGGTGAAGCGCACCAGCATGGCTTGCGATAGTTCGCGCACGGCGTCCATGTAGCGGAAATACTTGGTTTCCTCGGACAGCGCGCGCACGAAGCTTTGCGTCAGTTCGGCATCTTCCGGGCGGATCGGGCGGATCACCACATCGGTGCCGTTGGGCAGTTGCCAGGTGCTTACCAGATGCGCCGGGTAGGGGTGGATGGCCATGTGCGCGTAGCGGTCGGCGCCGGGCACGCGCGAGGCGATGACGATGCGGGCGTCGAGGGCGAGCGCGCCGTTTTCGTCGACCAGCAGTGGGTTGATGTCCAGTTCCTGAATCCAGGGTAGTTCGCAGACCATTTCCGAGACGCGCAGCAATACCTGTTCCAGTGCGTCGAGGTTGGCCGCCGGGCGATTGCGGAATTCACCCAGCAGTTTGATGACGCGGGTGCGGTGCATCAGGTCGCGCGCCAGGAAGCGGTTGAGCGGCGGCAGGGTGACGGCGCGGTCCTGTGCGGCCTCGACGTCGACGCCACCACTGCCGAAGACGATGACCGGCCCGAGCACCGGGTCGGTGGTCACGCCTACCAGGACTTCACGCGCATTCGGCCGTACCAGCATGGGTTCGATCACGACGCCGTCGAGCTTCGCGTCAGGTATCCGTCGTTGCACTTCCGCCAGCATACCGGTGTAGGCGGAGCGCACGGCATGGCCACTGGAGATACCCAGGCGCACGCCGCCGACGTCGGATTTGTGGCTGATGGTCTGCGAGTTGATCTTCATGGCCACCGGGAAGCCCATCTGCTGCGCCATCAACATGGCTTCGGTGGGGTCGCGCGCGATGGTGGTCTGCGCCACCGGAATGCGGAAGGAGGAGAGCAGCGCTTTCGATTCCACTTCGGTGAGGACATGACGCCCCTGCGCCAGGGCGCTTTCGATGATCAGGCGGGCGCCTTCGACATCCGGCTCGGTGCCCTTGGCGATCGGCCCGGGGGTCTGCATCAGCAGGCGTTGGTTTTCGTAGAAGGCGGAGAGGTAGGAGAACACTTCCACTGCGGTTTACGGGGTGGAGTAATTGGGAATGCCAGCGTCCTTGAA
>JAUXXW010000221.1 GCA_030684775.1 Pseudomonadota bacterium | reverse complement strand
CTGTACATGCCGGCGCTTTCGGCCAAAACCCATGACCCCAACGTCAGAGCCTTTGCCGAGCACCTCGCTGCACGCGGCAAAACCCCGATGCAGGTCGTCTGCGCCGTCATGCGAAAACTCCTTCATGCCATCCACGGAATGCTTCATAGCAACACGCCGTTTGTTGGTGAGAAGTTCTTCGTCATGACCCCAGTGGCAGCCAATTGACCACTTTTACCCTTGACGGCGAACAGAGTATCTACGCGAGTTTTTTCGCCCATCGCCTTACGCTTCCGGCCAGTTTTCTACGGCACCGACATCCCGCGCGTGGTGGAGTACTCGCGCAATGGCGATTCCCGCCGCGTCGGCGAAATAAAACAGGATATAGCGGGTGCTGGTTGGCCAACTACGCAGGCCAGCCGCAAGCTCGGGCCGCTTCCGTCCCATGCCCGGATGGGGCAGTAGAAGACGTGCTTCGCGGTCGATGGCCTCGAGTATCCGATCCGCCGCTTCGGGGTTATCCGTTGCGACATACAGCCAGGCATCGAGAAGATCGTTTTCGGCGCTGTCGGCATAGCGCAGCTTAGCCATCAACTTGCCTCTTCAAACCGGGCAAGTGTTGCGCGGCCGCGTTGTTTGATCGACTCGATGTCGATTTCCCTGGCGCGACCCGCCTTGATGTCGGCAACACCCTGGTCAATGTCTGCTTTGAGGGCCAGCAGCGATGCCGCGCGCATCTCCTGGTAAGCCTCGAACAAGCGCAGCGCTTCGCGTATGACTTCACTTGCGGAGCCATAAAGGCCGGATTCGACATGGCGGCGCACCCGGTTTTCGAGTTCGGGCGGGAGAGAAACATTGAGGGACATGATTAGATCCAGAGAATGTCAGACTTTGCCATTGTAGGTGCGTCACCAGGATCACGGCGTTCGCCAGCGCAGCCCCGGATAACGACTGAATCCTTGATCTGTCGTTATCCACTCGCAACCCGCTTCAATCGCCAATGCGGCGTGGTAAGCATCGGGAATCAGGTTGCCTTTGGCGTTTGCCACTCGGCACAGCTTCAGAAAAATATTCCAATGTCGCGCTTGTGGAGACACCACCACGCAATTGGTTTGAGAACGAATTGCCCCGACAAATGCCAGGGCATCTTCCAAATCGCTGGGAGGGTCGAAGATTTTGGGATGCGTGACGATCCGCAAGAAACCGCTGAGCACCAACTCCGAAACGGCAAAAGAGGCATCCGAGTTGATTTGGTCTTCCAACCATTGCCGATACATGCTGTGGTTTGGCGAGTCCTCACGATGGGCATACACCAAGACGTTTACATCACACATCAGCATTAGCGGGTCTCCATCAAGTCCAGCAGGGCGGCGTTATCGTCCAGATCGACGCCGCGCTGCATGCCGCGTCCGTTCACGGTTTTTAGTTTGACCCGTTCCGAAGGTTGGTGTTTGGGGCGGGCCAACAGCTTTTCGCGTAACACCTCTTCCAGCAATGCGGTCAGCGTTGTGCCGCTTTCCTGTGCGTAACGGCGGGCCATTTCGTGCAGGTTGTCATCCAGTTGTATCGTCGTTCTCATGGTGGGCACTCTCTCAAGCATCAATATGCGCATTGTAGATGCGCCAACATCAAAGCAAATCATGTCGGCACCTCCGGCACGAACCAGCGCCGCTCGCCGTCCTCGATCACCCGCAACGGGTGGCCGTAGAGGCGCGAGAGGCTGGCGGCATCGAGCACCGCTTCGCTGTCGCCCAGTTCATGTTCGCCCTCGCCATGTAGCAGCAGCGCTTGGTCGCTGTAGCGCGCGGCCAGGTTGACGTCGTGCAGCACCATGACCAGCGCGGCGCCGTCCTCGCGGGCGCGGCGGCTGAATAGTTCCAGCATGGCGACCTGGTGGTTCAGGTCGAGATGCGCCAGGGGTTCGTCGAGTAGATACAACCTGGGTGCCTGCACCAGCAGGGTGGCGAGCGCCACACGCTGGCGCTCGCCACCGGAAAGAGTGTGGATCGACCGCGCCGCTAGGTCAGCCAGACCCACCGCCGCCAGTGCCGCGCGCGCCAGGCCTTCATCCGCCTCGCTTTCCCAGTCCCAGCGCGAGAGGTGCGGGTGGCGGCCGATCAACACGGTTTCCAGCACGCTGGCGGTAAAGGCATCGCCCTGATGTTGCGGCAACAGCCCGCGCAGCCGCGCCGCGCCGCGTGGGCCAAGCGCGGCGTAGCCGTGGCCGTCCAGTTCCAGCGCGCCCGCCTCGGGCCGCGCCAGGCCGGCCAGGGTATGCAGCAACGTGGTCTTGCCGACGCCGTTGCGGCCGAGGATGGCGAGGCGCTCACCGGGATGAAGGGCGAGATTCAGGCCAGCCACAACCGTGTTGCCGCCGATGGATACAGCGAGATCGTGGGACGCGAGCAGCGGGCTGTAGCGCCGGCTTCCAGCCGGCTCGTTCGTCTGATCGGAAGCAACGGGCCGGCTGGAAGCCGGCGCTACATTCGCGCTCATGCCTGCTCCATCCGTGGCGCCCGCGCCAGGAGAAACAGGAACACCGGCACGCCGATGAGCGCGGTGAGCACGCCCACCGGCAGTTGTTGCGGGGCGATGACGCTACGCGCCAGAGTGTCGGCCAGGGTGAGCAGGGCGCCGCCCGCGAGTGCCGCCGCCGGCAACAGCAGGCGCTGATCGTTGCCCAGGGCGAGGCGCACCAGATGCGGCACCACCAGGCCGATGAAACCGACGCTGCCCACCGTGGTGACGGCGGCGGCGGTGAGCAGCGAGGCGAGAAAATAGAGCAACAGGCGCAGGCGCGCCACGTTGGCGCCCAGGGTGGCGGCCAGCAGGGGGCCGCGCGCGAGCAGGTTGAGTTCGCGCGCGAAGAACAGGGCGGCGGCGAGTCCCACCGCCAGGGTCAGCAACGCGGGCAGCGGATCGCCGGCCTGGGAAGCGTCGCCCATCAACCAGAACAACATGCCGCGCAGGCGGTCTTCCGGCGCCAGCGAGAGCATCAGGGCCACCGCCGCGCCGCAACCGGCGGCGACGATGACGCCGGTGAGGAGCAAACGGGTCTGAGTCCAACTGCCGTCGCCGCGCGCCAGGCCGAATACCAGCCACATGGCCGCCAGCGCCCCGGTAAAAGCGGCGGCTTCGAGGCCGAAATTGGCGCCGACACCCAACATCATGGCCGCCAGCGCCCCCACCGCCGCGCCCCCGGAAATGCCCAGCACATAAGGATCGGCCAGCGGATTACGCAGCAACACCTGCATCAGCGCCCCGGCCAAGGCAAGCAGGCCGCCGCAAGCGAAAGCCGCCAGCGCGCGCGGCAGTCTGAGACTGCGCACCACGTCGACGGCCATGCCTTCACCCTGGCCAAACAGCGCCGCCCAGACTTCGCCCGGCGCCAACGCGACGCTACCCGCCGCCAGTGCCAGCAACAGGCTGGCCAGCGCCGCGACCGCGAGCAGGGCAATGACGAAGAGGGCGCGGGAGCGGTTCATGCACTCCCCCCT
>JAUXXW010000118.1 GCA_030684775.1 Pseudomonadota bacterium | reverse complement strand
AACCCAGCCATTAACTTGAGCAGCGCAAAGATCAAGGTATTGAAAAAGCACCGCGAAACGTGGCGCGTTTCACCATGCCGGGGTTCGCCTATCACTCCAGTGGCTGCCCGCAATGTGGGCAGACCTTGTTCGGCCGGTCGCGCCGCATCTCCTCGCTGAAGCTGGCACCAAGAATGCCGGCCGGCAGCGCGAACATGGCGATGCCGACAGGATGATGAGGATCAGCATCAGCAGGCTGGTGATGATCAGTTCCTCCTTCTTGTGGCGCATCACCCGGCTGAACAGGGCCAGGGTTTCCGAATAGCGCCCGAACTTGGCGATCCGGAACAGGCGCAGCAATCGCAGGGCGCGGAGAAAGCGCATGTCCACCGCCCAGAAACTGAGGAAGTAGGGAAGCACCGCAATCAGGTCGACCAGGGCCAGGGGGTAAAGAAATAGCGCAAGCGCCCGCGAACAGGCCTTGCGTAGGCCGGCCGGCTGCCGCATGACCATAAGCGCGCCAGGTATTCCAGGCTGAACAGCGCGACCGAGAAGGTCTCGAAAGCATCCAGCCAGGGGCCGTAGCGCAGCGCCACGCTGTGCACCGTGCCGAGGATCACCGCCGCCAGATTGAGGGCGATGAGCGCGATCAGGACCGTGCTCGTCACCGCCGCCCAGCGATCCCCCGGCTCGGGCGTATCGAGGATTTGCCAGAGCCGGGCGCGACTGACGGCCAGGGTCATGGCTCAGCCCAACGCCGCGCTGACGATTTCCTGTGCCTCCTTGACGATGGCTTGCAGGTGTTCCGCGCTCTTGAAGCTCTCCGCGTAGATCTTGTAGATGTCCTCGGTACCGGAGGGACGGGCGGCGAACCAGCCGTTTTCCGTGGCCACTTTCAGGCCGCCGATGGGGGCGTCGTTGCCGGGGGCGCGGGTGAACTTGCCGGTAATCGGCTCGCCGGCCAGGGTGGAGGCGGTGACCTTTTCCGGGGTGAGCTGCTTGAACGCGGCCTTCTGTGCCGGGGTGGCGGCGGCGTCGATACGCACGTAATACGGCGTGCCGTGCTCGGCGGCGAGCTTCTGGTAGTAGCGACCGGGGTCAACGCCCGTGACGGCGGTGATCTCGGCGGCAAGCAGGCCGAGGATGATGCCGTCCTTGTCGGTGGTCCAGGCGCTGCCGTTCATGCGCAGGAAGGAGGCGCCGGCGGATTCCTCGCCGCCGAAGCAGAAGCCGCCATCGAGCAGGCCGGCGGAGAACCACTTGAAGCCGACCGGTACCTCCAGGAAGGTGCGACCAAGGCCGTACACCACGCGATCGATCAGGCCGCTGGAAACCAGGGTCTTGCCCACCGCCGCCGTCGTCGGCCATTGCGGGCGATGGGTGAGCAAGTAATGGATGGCCACCGCGAGATAGTGGTTGGGATTCATCAGGCCGATGGAGGGGGTGACGATGCCGTGGCGGTCGACGTCGGCGTCATTGCCCCAGGCGATGTCGAAACGATCTTTCAGCTTCACCAGGCTGGCCATGGCATAGGGGCTGGAGCAGTCCATGCGGATCTTGCCGTCGTGGTCCAGGGTCATGAAGGCGAAGGCGGGATCGACGTTCGGGTTCACCACTTCGATGTTCAGGCCGTATTTCTCGGCGATCGGCTTCCAGTAGGCCACCGCCGCGCCGCCCAGCGGGTCGACGCCGATCTTCAGGCCGGCCTGCTTGATCGCGGCCATGTCGATGACGTTTTCCAGATCGGCGATGTAGGGCATGGCGAAGTCTTCCTGTTTCACCTTCGCCAGCGCCTGTTCGTAGGGCAGCCGCTTCACGTCACGGTTGCCGTCGGCCATCAGGGCATTGGCGCGATTCTCGATCCAGCCGGTGACGTCGGTGTCGGCCGGGCCGCCATTGGGCGGGTTGTACTTGATGCCGCCGTCGCGCGGGGGGTTGTGCGAGGGGGTGATGACGAGGCCATCGGCGCGCGCGGCGTTGGCCACTTCGTTGTGAACCAGGATGGCGCGCGAGATGACCGGGGTCGGCGTATAGCCGCCGTCAGCCTGGATGCGGGTATCGACGCCATTGGCGGCCAGCACCTCGATGGCGCTCCGCTGCGCCGGGGCCGACAGGGCATGGCTATCCATCCCCAGGAACAGCGGCCCGGTGATGCCGGCGCCGGCGCGGTATTCGCACACGGCCTGGGTGATGGCGAGGATGTGGGCCTCGTTGAAGCTCAGATTGAAGGCACTGCCGCGATGGCCGCTGGTGCCGAAAGCGACGCGCTGGGTGGCGACGCCGACATCGGGTTGATGGCGATAAGCGGCGAGCAGGTCGGCCACAACTATCAGGGATTCAGAGGGCGCGGGTTGGCCGGCGAGAGGGTGGAGCATGGCGGGGTCCTTTGAGTCGAATTGGATAGGAATCGTGGAATTTTACGTCCGGGCTGCGCACGGCGCAGCACGGTAGGATGTGGTGAGCGCAGCGAACCGCATCAACCACTGTCGAGCTATTTGATGCGGTTCGCTGCGCTCACCACATCCTACGCAGTCTTCACCCTGATCCGCACCCCCATACACTCCACCACCTGGCCGGCGCGCACCTTGGCGGTCTTGCGGCTTTCCGGCTGACCATCCAGGGTCACTTCACCGGCGGCGACCAGCGCTTTGCCACGGCCGCCACTGTCGGCGACCCCCGCCAGCTTGAGCAGGTTGCACAGTTCGACAAATTCGCCGCTCAATTCAAAATCAATGGTTTGCATTGTTTTTCAGATAATTCGGTTGAATGCTGACCGTGTCCTGGCCATCGGTGATCCAGATCTGGCCATCCTGTATGGTGCATTGCAGGCGCATGGTCCGTTGCGCCAGTGCGGCCAGCCCCTGGCTCTCTTCCGGCGCCAGATTGAGCACGGTGACGTTGTTGAGCTTGAGTAGCTTGCTGCGATTCTGCTCCCACCAGTTCTCGGCGGTGCGGCTGCCATAGCTGATGATCAACACCTGATCCGCGCGGCCACAGGCCTTGCGGACCCACTTTTCGTCGGGCAGGCCGACATCGATCCAGAGTTCGATGGCACCGGTCAGATCGCGGTGCCAGAGATCTGGTTCATCGTCCACACACATGCCTTTGGCGAAGCTGAGTTGTTCATGCGCATGCAGGACGAAGGCGAACAAGCGCACCATCATGCGTTCATCGGTTTCGGAGGGGTGCCGGGCCAGTGTCAGGGTGTGTTCCGCGTAATAGTTGCGGTCCATGTCGGCGATCTGAACTTCAGCCTTGAAGATGGTTGCTTTGATGGCCATGAAAGTGCCGGGAGACATTACGGACCCGCATGGTACAGAAAGCCCGCCGCGCCTACCGGTACATGTCTTCCGAATGCCTTGGTGAATAGCTACCAATTCACGGAAAACCAATTGACGCGGGCATTGGCGGGGCCTTAAGTTGCGTCGGCCGCCAAACCCGCGTGTTGGTTTCAGCACCGCACATCCCATTACGAGAGGAGACATCTCATGAAGCAAAAACTCGCAACCCTGGCTTTCCTTGGTCTGGCCACCTTCGCCCTGGCCGGTTGCGGCAGCACCCCCGCCAAGACCTCCGAGGCGCCCAAGGACGCCACCAAGTCCGCGCTCAGCGACGCTGCCCAACAGGCTCTGGACAAGGCCGCCGCCGACGTGAAAACCGCCAAGGCCAAGTTTGCCCTTTGGACCACCGCCGACAAGGCCTACAAGGATGCTCTGGAAGCAGCCAAGGCTGGCAACAGCGACGCCGTGATCAAACAGGCCACTTTCGCATCCGACCAGATCGCGCGCGGCATCGCGCAACTGTCCTACCCGTCCACCGAACTGAAGTAAGCGTTCCATGCTCCACCCCGGCGTCATTCTGCTGCTTGCCCTGCTGGCAACGCCTGCCGGGGCGGAAATCTACAAGTGGACCGACGCCCAGGGCGTAATCCACTACGGTGACCAACCCCCGTCCAGCACCACCCCCAAGCCGTTCCATCTACAAACCAGCGAAGCCGCCGAGGCCCGCGCGGTGGATGCTCGTCGCAAGGCGGCGGATCAAGCCGCGCGCAAGCGTCTGGAACAGGAAAAAACGCGGGAAGCGGCCAGCAAGCAGCTTGCCGCCAACGAGGAAGAAGCCCGGCGCAAGGCGGAAAACTGTCAGCGCGCGCGCGCCAACCTGGAAATGCTGCAACGCGCGAACGTGCGCCTCAGCACGGTCGATTCCCAGGGCCAGGCACGGGTTCTCGACGCGGCCGCGCGTCAGGCGGAAATGGAACGCGCCAATCAGACCATGACGGAGAATTGCCTGAATTGAACAGGTAGCACCGGCGCTACATCTACTCCCCGGTAATATCCCCACCCCCCTTCTTCATCACTTTGCCTTCCGCCGCGCGCTGCTTGCGCACTTCCTTGGGGTCGGCAATCAACGGCTGGTAGATTTCCACGCGATCCTTGTCGCGCACCACGGCGTCCAGCTTGGCGAGCTTGTTCCAGATGCCCGACTTGTTTTTCGCGAGATCGATTTCCGGAAATTCGGCGAGCAGGCCGGAGCGCTCCACCGCTTCGCGCAGCGTGGCCCCTTCATTGAGAATGACCTGTGCGACCTTCTGGCGGTATTGCCGGCCGTACACCACTTCGACATGAATTTGAGCAGTCATCGTTATTGACTCCGTGCTTATCGGGTTGTCACACACACCCACTAGATGTAGCAATTCGCGATTTCACGGCATGGCACCGTAGGTTGGGCAAAGCGCAGCGTGCCCAACGAACCATCGCGATGTTGGGCACGCGCAGCGACGCCCAACCTACGTCACTTCGACGTGAATTTGAGCTGTCATCGTTGCTGACTCAGCGCGCGCCATAGACGTTTTCCGCCCGGTGCACGAAGGCGTCCACCAAACTGTTGGTGACCATGCCGAACACCGGGCCCAAGACCTTCTCCAGCAGGTGGCTGGAGAACTCGTAATGCAGTTCGAACTCGATCTTGCAGGCCGTGTCCGCCAGGCGTTTGAAATGCCAGGAACCTTCCAGTTTGCGGAACGGCCCGCTTTTCAGGCGTATCCCCATCTCTTCGGGAATGCGCTTGGCATTCTCGGTGGTGAAGTGCTGTTTCACATGCAGGTAATGCAGATGGATAGTCGCCTCGGTAACGTTTTCATCACGCCGCAGCAGTTCGGTACCGCCGCACCAGGGCAGGAACTGGGGATAGTCCTCGACCCCATCGACCAACGCGAACATTTCCGCCGCCGAGTAGGGGACCAGAACAGATTTAACGACTTTGGCCATCAGTGGAAGCAACGAGCTTGAGGGGCCGGTAAAATAGCACGATTAGCGCGAACCTCGCCGCCCTCCCCGCCCCACACAGCGACTACCCATGAGCATCATCGACAACAGACAAGTCTTCCACGAGTACTTCATCGAAGAACGCTACGAGGCGGGCATCGTGCTGCAGGGCTGGGAGGTCAAGGCGATCCGCGCCGGCCGCACGCAGTTGAAGGAAGCCTATGTCGTGGTGAAGCAGGAAGAAGTCTGGCTGGTCGGCTGCCATATCAGCCCACTACCTACCGCCTCCACCCACATCAACCCCGACCCGACCCGTTCACGCAAGCTGCTGCTGCATGCGCAGGAAATCAGGAAACTGATCGGCAAGGTGAAGCAGGCCGGCTACACCCTGGCGCCGATCAACCTGCACTACACCAAAGGCCGCATCAAACTGGAAATCGGCCTGGCCAAGGGCAAGAAGCAACACGACAAACGCGCGACCGAGAAAGACCGCGAATGGCAGCGCGAGAAAGCCCGCATCCTGCACGACAAACGGGCATGAGCCGCTGCGCCGAAATCTCCTCTCCCCCCCCCGAAGGCGGGGCCGGGGGAGAGGGGAAACGCCGCCGGGAAAATGTGGTCGGCATCGAAGATCTGTTCACCTTCGACGAAATCATCGACACCCGTTCACCCGCCGAATACGCGGAAGACCACGCTCCTGGCGCCATCAACCTGCCGGTGCTGGACAACGAAGAGCGCGCCCGCATCGGCACGCTGCACAAACAGGCTTCCGCTTTCGACGCCAAGAAAGCCGGCGCCGCTCTGGTCTCGCGCAACATCGCGCAACATCTGGAAAGCCATTTCGCCGACAAGCCCAAGGCCTACCGGCCGTTGATCTACTGCTGGCGCGGCGGCAACCGCAGCGGCGCCATGACCACCGTGCTGCGCGCCATCGGCTGGCAGGCCGCACAACTGGAAGGCGGCTACAAGGCTTATCGCCGTCATGTCATCGACGAACTGGCGCGTTTGCCCGCGCTTTTCGACTTCCGTGTGGTATGCGGCCCCACCGGCGTCGGCAAAAGCCGCTTCCTGCGCGCATTGGGCGAAGCCGGCGCCCAGGTGCTCGACCTGGAAGACCTGGCCGCGCATATGGGTTCGGTGCTCGGCGCCTACCCGGATCGCCCGCAGCCGACCCAGAAAGGCTTCGAGACCGGCGTTTGGGACACCCTGCGCCGCTTCGACCCGGCGCGACCCGTGTTCGTGGAATCCGAGAGCAAGAAGATCGGCAACCTGCAAACGCCCGAAGCACTCCTCGGCCGTATGCGGGATAGCGCCTGCCTCAACCTGAGTGCCGACATCCCGGTGCGTGTGGAAATCCTGCGCGGGGAATACGCCCATTTTCTCGCCGACCCCGCGGCCCTCGGCCACAAGCTGGATTGCCTGCTGGAAATTCAGGGCCGCGCCCGGATCGAATCCTGGAAAGCCCTGGCCCATGCCGGGCAATGGGATGAACTGGTCGCCGAACTGCTGATCCAACACTACGACCCCGCCTACACCCGCTCGCTGGGACGCAACTTCACCCAGGCAGTCGACGCGGAAACGCTGACCCTGAACTCGGCGGACGCGGCGAGCATGTCGGCGCTGGCCAGAGACGTCGCCGTAGGAGCGGACCGTGTCCGCGATAGCCACGGTTGATCGCGGACACGGTCCGCTCCTACGGCAACATGCCCACTAATCGCCAAACCCTCGAACTCCCCATCGCCGGCATGACCTGCGCGGCTTGTTCCGCGCGCCTGGAAAAAAACCTCAACAAGCTCGAAGGCGTCACGGCCAACGTCAATCTGGCGGTGGAGAAGGCGCGGGTGGAATTCGATCCGACCGTCATCGCCCCCCAGGCCATCCTCGACCAGGTGGCAAAGACCGGCTTTACCATCCCCGCGCAAACCCTGGATCTGGCCATCGGCGGCATGACCTGCGCCTCTTGTTCCACCCGTCTGGAAAAGGTGCTCAACAAGCAGCCCGGTGTCGAGGCGCGCGTCAATCTGGCCACCGAGAAGGCGCGTGTCACCTACCAGCCGGGCCTGACCGACGAGGCCGGCCTGCTAGCGGCGGTGGCGCGCGCCGGTTTCAGCGCCAGCCCGATCTCGGAAACCAGCCGCGCCGAGGAAAAGGCGCGCAAGGCCGCTGAATACCGCCATGAACTGACGGTGTTCATCATCGCCGCGCTGCTCACTCTGCCCCTGCTGGCACAGATGATCCCGATGCTCGCTGGCGTCCACCATGTCGAATGGATGCCACCCTGGCTGCAATGGCTGCTCGCCACCCCGGTGCAGTTCTGGGCGGGCAAACGCTTCTATACGGGCGCCTGGAACAGCCTGCGCGGCGGCGGCGCCAATATGGATGTGCTGGTCGCCCTCGGCACCAGCGCCGCGTATTTCTTCAGCATTTACATGGTCTTCCTCGCCGGCCCGCTCTACTTCGAGGCCAGCGCCGCCGTGGTCACCCTGGTGCGCCTGGGCAAACTCCTGGAAGCGCGCGCCAAATCGCGCACCTCGGGCGCCATCGAACAGTTGATCGGCCTGCAACCGCGCACGGCGCGGGTGGAACGCAATGGCGAAGCCATGGAAATCGAAGCCGCCCTGCTGCAAGCCGGCGACATCGTTCTGGCGCGAGCCGGCGAGCGCATCCCGGTCGATGGCGTGGTGCTGGATGGCGTCTCCAGCGTCGATGAAAGCCTGCTGACGGGCGAAAGCCTGCCACTCGCCAAGCGCGCGGGTGAGCGCGTCCATGCCGGCACGCAGAATCTCGATGGACTGCTGCGCCTGCGCGCGGAAGGCGTCGGCGCCCACACCCAGTTGATGGAAATCGTGCGCCTCACCGAAGCCGCGCAAGGCTCCAAAGCCCCCATCCAGCAACTCGCCGACCGCATTTCCGGTGTCTTCGTGCCCATCGTCATCGTCATCGCCCTCGCCACTTTCGCCGGCTGGTGGCTCGCCAGCGGCGACTTCACGCAAAGCCTGATCCCCGCCGTCGCGGTACTGGTCATCGCCTGCCCCTGCGCCCTCGGCCTCGCCACCCCGACCGCGGTGATGGTCGGCCTCGGGCGCGGCGCGCAACTGGGCATCCTGGTGCGCTCGGCGGAAGCGCTGGAGCGCGCCGAAAAGCTCTCGGTTCTGGCCCTGGACAAGACCGGCACGCTGACCGAAGGACGCCTGGCACTGGTTGATCTGGAAGCGAGTGGCGGGCTGGACGACGCCACCGCCTTGCGCCTCGCCGCTTCCCTGGAACAGGGCAGCACCCACCCGCTGGCGCTGGCCATGCTGGAAGCCGCCAAAGCGCGCGGCCTCGCCCCGGTGCCAGTCACCGCGTTCGCCAACGCACCCGGCGACGGCGTCAGCGGCGAGGTGGAAGGCCGGCAGTTGCGTCTGGGCACCCAGGAATGGGCCACCCCCGCAAGCCAGCCAGGTAGCCCTGTTGATATGAGTGGAAGCGCCTGCGGGAGTGGCCTCCCCCTTTTGCAAAGGGGGAATGAGGGGGATTTAGCGACGTTGGCCTGCGCGGCCGTCTCGGAAATCCCCCCTAGCCCCCCTTTGACAAAGGGGGGAACCACCGCACCAACCGCATCACCCGTTGACGGCAATAGCACCTTGGGAAAGGGGGGAGAAACCAGCATCTGGCTCGCCGACGAAACCACCCTCCTCGCCCGCTTCAGCCTCGCCGACCGCCTGCGCCCCAGTTCGACCTCCGCCATCGCACGCCTCAAGGCGCTCGGCATCCGCACCATCATGCTGACCGGCGACCAGGAAGCGACGGCCGCCGCCATCGCCCATGAAGCCGGCATAGCCGAATGGCGCGCGCGCGTGAAACCACAAGACAAAGCCGCCGCCGTCACCGCGCTGAAAGCCGAGGGCCAGGTGGTGGGCATGGCCGGCGACGGCGTCAACGACGCTCCGGCCCTGGCCAGCGCCGACGTCAGTTTCGGCATGGCCGCCGGTTCCGACATCGCCCTGGAAGCCGCCGACATCACCCTGATGCGCTCCGATCTCAATGGCGTCGCCGATGCCGTGGCGCTCTCGCGCGCGGTCATGCGCAAGATCCGCCAGAATCTGTTCTTCGCCTTCTTCTACAACGTGCTGGCCCTGCCTCTGGCCGCCGCCGGCATGCTCAACCCGGTCATCGCCGGCGCCGCGATGGCCCTGTCTTCCGTCTCGGTGGTCAGTAACTCGTTGCTGTTGAAACGCTGGAAACCTCGGAATTCGCCGTCGCAACCGTAGCCGGTCTTTAACATCCCCCCTCCCAATTCCTCGGTTTTGAGCGAAATTAATGGTGTAACCCATTGATTATTGGTTATTGC
>JAUXXW010000207.1 GCA_030684775.1 Pseudomonadota bacterium | reverse complement strand
AAATCCCTGATAAAGCCCCTACCCTTCGGCACCTCAATCCCCCTTTGGAAAAGGGGGAAGCCACTGCCTCAGGCGCTTTCCGCCGAATCACCTGCCAACGCGAACAGGGCATTTCCACCGGTGCGCGAAACAACCTGAAACAAGCTGTCTCGGCAAGGTAAATCCGGAGAAACGGTTACACCGAATACTGCGTACACCGACAGACTGGAATGTTGGCGGTAAACCTCTTATCAATTGCACTACACAGGAGATTCATCATGAACAAGAGCAAATCCCTCATCGCGGCCTTCGCCACGCTCCTCGCCATCGGCATGACCCTCGACGCCGAAGCGCGCGGCGGTGGCGGTGGTGGCGGCAGCGGCATGGGCGGCAGCGGCATGGGTTCCGGCCAGGGTGGTGGTCAGCGCATGGGCCAGATGGATGGCCAATACGGTGGACAGGGTTCCGGCGACATGACCCGGACACGCACGCGTACCCGCGATGGCTCGCAATCCGGCGATATGCAGCAGAACCGCGAAATGCGCCAGGAACACCGCCAGACCGGGCAGGACAGCATCATCGTGTCGCAATAAGTGTGACAGTGCGGCGAGCGGGTAACGCCCGCCCGCCACCTCCAGTTCGTTTCCAATAAAGGTGCCCGACATGAACAATGCGCTTAAATCCCTCCTCACCACTTGTCTGGCGCTCACCGCCATCGGCGCAAGCGGCGCACAAGCGGCCGAGCCGCTCGTTCTACAGAAGGTCATGCGCGACCTGGGCAGCAACATGCAGACCATCACCGACGGCATTTCCCGTGGCGACTGGGAACTGGTGGAAAAAACCGCGCCGCTGATCGCCGACCATCCACAACCGCCGCTCGCCGAGAAGTTGCGCATCATGCGGTTCGTGGGCAGCGACATGGGCAAATACAAGGCGCATGACAGTGAAACCCACGCCCAGGCACAAGCGGTTGGCAAGGCTGCCAAAGCTGGGGATGGCGCGGGCGTCATCCTGGCCTTCCAGAAACTCCAGACCAGTTGCTACGACTGTCACCGTGAATTCCGCAAGCCATTCGTAAACCACTTCTATGGCACGCGTTGAGCGCGCGGGAGAGCGACCATGAACAGCGACACGGGTCAATTCGCGCCGGCACACCTGGCGCAGTGGCTGGAAACCACGCGTTATTACCTGTTTGCCGATCTGGAAAGCGCTGCCGGCGCGAACACACTGCCGCAGCTACGGCAGGATAGCCACGGCGCCCAGACCCACTTCATCGCGCGAGTGCGCGGGCGCTTGTTGCGTCTACTGAAGCGGCCTCCCACCGGCGGGGAAAACTCGCTCCAGGAGCTTGAGCGCGCCTTCTATTCGCAGATCACCTTCATCGCGCTCAACCCCGCTGTTCCCCGGCGCATGCTGGGCTGGCTGCGCGACGGCGATGCGCGTCTCCAGCGGCGTATCCAGCGGGTCATCGACCACTATGTGTCGCGCCTTTCCGTAATCATCGAACGGGGCAAGCGGCAAGGCGCCATCAGGGCCGACATCAATCCGCGTTCCGCCGCCATGCGCTTCGTCGCCATGATCCAGGCCCTGGTACTCAAGGCGGATGCCGGCTTGCATCCACGTGAGGGATTATTTCGGGCAGCCACCACCGCCTTTGCCCTGTTCCGGGCGGACCTTGCCGTGTCGGCACAGTGAAGCGGGTCAAACGACTTATCGCTCACGCCGCGGCGGCATGGCTATGGGGTGCCTTGCCGATGCTGGAAGTACACGCCTCCCCGCTGGTCAATTGGGAAACCTGTGCCACCACCGGCAATGATGCCGAGCGGCTGGCTTGCTACGACCAGTTGGCCAGGCATGCGCCAGCGCAGCCCGCAGTTCAGGAAATCGCGATGCAACGCACAACCCCTGAAACGCGCCAGGTTTCGCCGTTATCGCGGCATTGGGAACTGGACGATGCAGCCAAGCGGGGCACCTTCCTGCTCAAGCCCCACGCCCCCAATTACTTTCTTCCGGCCAAGTACAGCGACTCGCCCAACAACACCCCGTTGCAGGGAACCGGGTTGCAATCCAACCTCGGCCTGGAGTCCATCGAGGCAAAAATCCAGTTGAGCTTCAAGGCCAAGGCGGTGGAAGGCCTGTTCAATGCGAACAGCGATTTATGGGTGGGTTTCACCGGGACATCCTATTGGCAGATGTACAACAGCAATGGTTCTTCGCCTTTCCGCGAGTCGAACTATGAACCGGAGGCGATGCTGGTGTTTCGTACCCACTACGACCTGGCCGGTTTGACCGGACGCTTCATCAATCTTGGCCTGGTGCATCAGTCCAACGGTCGCCCGGAAGGACTGTCGCGCAGTTGGAACCGGGTTTATGCGCAGTTCGGATTCGAGCGCGGCAATTGGGCGTTCTTGATCCGCCCCTGGTATCGAATCCCGGAAAACGCGGCGGAAGATGACAACCCGGATATCGAAGACTATCTGGGCCACGGCGATCTGCTGGCGACATACAAGGACGGCGGCGTCACCTATTCGCTGTTGCTGCGCAACAACCTGAATACTTCATCCAACCGTGGCGCGATCCAGGCGAGTTGGAGTTTTCCGCTGCATGGCCGGCTCAATGGCTATGTCCAATACTTCAACGGCTACGGCGAATCGCTCATCGACTACAACCACAGTCAACAATCCATCGGCATCGGTGTGAGCCTGACGGATTGGATGTAGGGATTCCGGCTTATCCTGTGCCAACTTCACGCCCCTCGATCCACCAGGAACTCGAATGAAACTTCCCACCTTCTCCGGCAAATGGTTGTTTGCCCTCATGGGCCTCTTGTTGCTCGCGGGCCTGGGCTTCGTCGTGGCGCGGAGCGGCCCCCTGGCGCCGATTCGCGTGACCGTGGCCGAGGTGGAACAGGGCACGGTGGCGCCGTCGCTGTTCGGCATCGGCACGGTGGAAGCACGGCGGGCTTATCTGATCGGCCCCACCGTCGCCGGACGGGTGAAACGAGTGCTGGTCGATGTCGGCGACCCGGTACGCGCCGGCCAGTTGCTGGCGGAGATGGACCCGGTGGACCTGGATCAACGGGTATCTGCCCTGGATGCCGGCCTGGCGCGCGCGCGTAGCGCGGTGGCCGTGGCGCAGGCACTGCAACAGGACGCCGCCAGCAAGCGCGAACTCGCGGCCATCAACGCGCGCCGCTACACGGAGTTGGGGGCGCAGAAGTTCGTCAGCCAGAGCGTGGTGGACGCCAAGATTCAGGAAGAGCAATCCGCCCGCGCCGCGCTGGAGGGGGCGGCGGCGGCGCTCGTCGGCGCGCGTCAGGACATCGACCGCCTCGGCGCGGAACGGCAGGGCTTGCGTGAGCAACGCGCCAATGTGCGACTACTGGCGCCGAGCGATGGCGTGGTGAGCGCGCGCGAGGCCGAACCCGGTTCCACGGTGGTGGCCGGCCAGGCGGTGTTGCGGCTGGTCGACCCGGCCAGCCTGTGGCTGCGGGTGCGCTTCGATCAGGGCCGCTCCGAAGGGCTGGCCGAGGGTCTGCCGGCGCGCATCGTGCTCCGCTCGCGGCCGCAAACAGCGCTGCCGGGCAAAGTGGCGCGGGTCGAACTGGTCGGTGACGCCATCACCGAGGAGCGCATCGCCCAGGTGGCATTTGATGGCCCGCCCGCCGTGGTCTCCATCGGCGAACTGGCGGAAGTCACCCTCGACCTGCCCGCCGCCGCGCCCTCCCCCATCGTGTCCAATGCCAGCCTGAAGCGGCTGGGCGAGCAGAGCGGGGTCTGGGTCATTGACGCTGGACACCCGCGTTTCGTCGCTGTGAAAGCGGGCGCGCGCGGCCTCGACGGCCGGGTGCAAATCCTCGACGGCCTGAAAGACGGCGACGAGGTGGTGGTCTACAGCGAACGTGAACTGGCCGCCACCAGCCGCGTCAAGGTGGTGACGGCCCTCGCGGGGCAAAAACCATGAGTACCTTTGGTGCCCCCCGCCAAACGGGTGATTGCCGCCCATGTAGCGCCGGCATCCTGCCGGCGTCTTTGTGCTGGCCAAATGAGCCGGCAAGGATGCCGGCGCTACATATCGGCTGCGCTGAACGGAGGCATCCTCAATGATCAGCCTGGCCGGGCGCGACATCCTGCATTCCTGGGCCAAGTTCGTCTTCACCGGCGTCGGTCTCGGGCTGTTGATCGGCGTGACCTTGACCATGGCGGGGGTCTACCGGGGCATGGTGGATGACGCCAAGGTGTTGCTGGAGAACAGCGGCGCCGATCTCTGGGTGGTGCAGAAGGACACCCTCGGGCCGTATGCCGAGCCTTCCAGCCTGCGCGACGATATTTATCGCAACCTGCTCGGCCTGCCCGGCGTGGCCGCCGCCGCCAACGTCACTTATCTCACCATGCAGGTGCGCAAAGGTAATTCAGACGTGCGGGCGATGGTGGTGGGCATCACCCCCGGCCAGCCGGGCGAACCCGGCTATCTGGTCGCCGGCCGCCAGCTCACGCGCGGCCACTACGAGGCGGTCGCCGACGTGAAGACCGGCTTCGCGCTGGGCGAAGTCGTCCGCATTCGCCGCCACGACTACACGGTGGTGGGCCTGACCCGGCGCATGGTTTCGTCAGGGGGCGACCCGATGCTGTTCATCCCGCTCAAGGATGCCCAGGAGGCGCAGTTCCTCAAGGACAACGAGGCCATCCGCAACGACCGCGCGCGCACCGCCGCCAACCCGGCCCTGAATCGCCCCGGCGTGCCCGGCCTGCTCGACGCCATCCAGGCTTCCCAGTCCAGCAACCACAACGTCAACACCGTGCTGGTGCGCGCGGCCGCGGGTTACGCGCCGGAGACCGTGGCCCAGGAAATTCGCCGCTGGAAACATCTCCAGGCCTATACCCGCGCACAGATGGAAGAAATCCTGGTGGCCAAGCTGATCGCCACCTCGGCGCGGCAGATCGCCATGTTCCTGGTGATCCTGGCCATCGTCAGCGCGGCCATCGTCGCCTTCATCATCTACACCATGACCCTGGGCAAGATCCGCGAGATCGCGGTGCTGAAACTCATCGGCACGCGCAGCCGCACCATCGCCGGCATGATCCTGCAACAAGCGCTGGGTCTCGGCCTGATCGGCTTCGCCGTGGGCAAGGTCGCCGCCACCTTCTGGGCGCCGGCGTTTCCCAAATATGTGCTGCTGACGCCGGATGACGCGCTGCGCGGCTTCGTCGCGGTCATGCTGATCTGCGCCCTCGCCAGCACCCTGGCCATCCGCGCCGCGCTGCGGGTGGACCCGGCCACCGCGATAGGAGGTTGAGAGATGAGAGATGAATTACATGCACGTAGGTTGGGCAAAGCGCAGCGTGCCCAACCTACGACTGAGACCCCCCCTTTTTCAAAGGGGGGCAGGGGGGATTTTCCGACGCCGGCCGACAGCGGAACACCCGAAAATCCCCCCCGGCCCCCCTTTGAAAAGGGGGGGAGCACGTCAGCGCGTAGGTTGGGCCAAGCGCGGCGTGCCCAACATTGCGACGGTTCGTTGGGCACGCTGCGCTTTGCCCAACCTACGACCAGACTCGGCTCGACATGAACGACGACGGCATCCGCATCGAGGGCCTGCGCAAACGCTACGGCAGCGGCGACACGGCGGTGGACGCGTTGAAGGACGTGAACATGCGCGTCGCCCCCGGCGAAGTGGTCGGCCTGGTCGGTCCCAGCGGCTCGGGCAAGAGCACCCTGCTCAAGTGCCTGGGCGCGGTGATCGAACCCAGCGCCGGGCGCATGACCCTGGGCGGCGAGACGATCTACGACGATGCCTGGAAAACCCGCGATCTACGGGCGCTGCGCCGCGACAAGATCGGCTTCGTGTTCCAGGCGCCCTACCTGATTCCCTTTCTCGACGTGACCGATAACGTCGCCCTGCTGCCCATGCTCTCGGGGCGCCCCAACGCTGAAGCGCGCCGGCGCGCCGTGGAACTGCTGGAGGCGCTCGACGTGGCGCACCGGGCGCGGGCGCAACCTTCGCAACTGTCCGGCGGCGAGCAACAGCGCGTCTCCATCGCCCGCGCCCTGGCCAACCAGCCGCCGGTGATCCTCGCAGACGAACCCACCGCGCCACTGGACAGCGAACGCGCCCTGGGCGTCATGCGCATCCTCAATCAGATGGCCAGCCAGTACCGCACCGCGATCATCGTCGTCACCCACGACGAGAAGATCATCCCCACCTTCAAGCGCATCTATCACATCCGCGATGGACGGACCTACGAGGAGGCGGGGGAAGGACGGGCGCTGTAGCGCCGTCGGGAGGGCGTTGGGTTAGCGTTGCAGTCGGGTTGCGGCGCGAAAAGACGCGCCTAACCCGACCTACAGGCTGATTAGCCCTACGAAGCCGGCGAGACGCCGGCGCTACATAAGCCGTCTCGTCGCCTAAATATAAGATTTCGTTGATATAATCCGCGCCCAATTGCGCCTACTCTCGCGTTCAGGAGACCCCACATGCCGATCTACGCTTACAAATGTTCCGCCTGCGGCCATGAAGACGATGTCATGCAGAAGATGAGCGACAGCCCGCTCGATACCTGCCCCGCCTGCGGCCAGGCCACCTACGCCAAGCAACTCACCGCCGCCGGCTTCCAACTCAAGGGCAACGGCTATTACGCCACCGATTTCAAGGACAAGCCGGCGGCGCCCTCCCCCGCCTGTGGCACCGGCGCCTGCCCGGCCTGCGTCAGCTGATTGAAGCTATCGCGGGATCAACGTAGACCGGGGAGCCCACGCTTCCGGCAAGGCGGGGCGGAGATTCATCTCCGCCCTTCGTTTTCTCCGCTCGGCACAGGAATTCGATGAAACGCTATTTCATTACCGGTCTGCTGATCTGGGTGCCGCTGGGCATCACGATCTGGGTACTTTCCGCCCTGCTCGGGGCGATGGATCAGACCCTGCTGCTGCTGCCGGCGCAGTGGCGGCCACATCACTTGCTGGGCGTGCACATCCCCGGCCTCGGCGTGATTCTCACCGGCGTCGTGATCGTGCTGACGGGTCTGTTTGCCGGCAACCTGATCGGCCAGCGTCTGGTGCGATTCTGGGAAAGCCTGCTGCAACGCATCCCGGTGGTGAAATCCATCTACGGCAGCGTCAAGCAGGTTTCCGACACCCTGTTGTCCGGTTCCGGCCTCGCCTTCAAGAAGGTGCTGCTGGTGCACTACCCGCACCCGCAGGCCTGGTCGCTGGCGTTCCAGACCAACATCCCCGGCGAGGTTCGCGACCAGTTCGATGTCGAGCATGTGGCGGTGTTCATCCCCACCACGCCCAGCCCGGTCAACGGCTTCTACTTCTATGTCCGCCGCGACGAAACCATCGAACTCGACATGAGCGTCGATGCCGCGCTGAAAGCCATCGTTTCCATGGGCGTCGTGGCGCCCACCATGAAGCCGGCGGTGTCCAACTACCCCGGCGATTGATCTCCATTTTCTGATTAGCAGGATTCCTCATGCGTACTCACTACTGCGGCGCTGTCAACGCCGACCACTCCGGCCAAATTGTCACCCTATGCGGCTGGGCCTCACGCCGGCGCGACCACGGCGGCGTCATCTTCATCGACCTGCGCGACCGTGAAGGCACGGTGCAGGTGGTGATCGACCCCGATACTCCGGAAGCTTTCAAGACCGCCGAGGACACCCGCAACGAATTCGTGCTCAAGGTGGTCGGCAAGGTGCGCGCGCGTCCCGCCGGCACCGAGAACCCCAATCTGCCGACCGGCATGATCGAGGTACTGACGCAGACCCTGGAAGTGCTGAACCCGTCGCTGACGCCGCCGTTCCAGATCGACGATGAAAACCTCTCCGAAAACATCCGCCTGCAATACCGCTATCTCGACCTCCGCCGCGAGCCGATGCAGAAGAACATGCGCCTGCGCTACCGCGTCTCCAAACTGATGCGCGACTACCTGGACGGCAACGGCTTCATGGAAGTGGAAACGCCGATGCTGACCCGCAGCACGCCGGAAGGCGCGCGCGACTACCTGGTGCCGTCGCGGGTACATGACGGCATGTTCTATGCCCTGCCGCAATCACCCCAGTTGTTCAAGCAGTTGCTGATGGTGGCCGGCTTCGACCGCTACTTCCAGATCACCAAGTGCTTCCGCGACGAAGACCTGCGCGCCGACCGCCAGCCGGAATTCACCCAGGTCGACCTGGAAACCTCGTTCATGGGCGAGGAAGAAATCATGGCCATGGTGGAAGGCATGATCCGCGACATGTTCGAGAAGGCGCAGAGCGTCGAACTGCCGGCCGCCTTCCCGCGCATGACTTACGCGGAAGCGATGGCCCGCTACGGCTCCGACAAGCCGGACATGCGCGTCACCCTGGAAATCACCGAACTGACCGACGTGATGAAGGACGTCGACTTCAAGGTGTTCTCCGGCCCCGCCAACGATCCCAAGGGCCGCGTCGCCGCCCTGCGCGTGCCGAAAGGCGCTGAGATGTCGCGCGGCGAGATCGACGGCCTCACCGAATTCGCCAAGATCTACGGCGCCAAGGGCCTGGCCTGGATCAAGGTCAACGAGGCCGCCAAGGGGCGTGAAGGCCTGCAATCGCCCATCGTGAAGAATATCCACGACGCGGCCCTGACCGAGATCCTCGCGCGTAGCGGCGCCCAAGACGGCGACATCCTGTTCTTCGGCGCCGACCGCGCCAAGGTGGTCAACGATGCCCTCGGCGCCCTGCGCGCCAAGATCGGCCACGAGAAGGGCCACGTCGACGGCCGCGCCTGGGCGCCGCTGTGGGTGGTGGACTTCCCCATGTTCGAGTTCAACGAGGACGAGAACCGTTGGGATGCCCTGCATCACCCCTTCACCAGCCCGAAGGACGGCCATGAGGAATATCTGGCGACCGACCCGGGCCGCGCCCTGTCCAAGGCCTACGACATGGTGCTGAACGGCTGGGAAGTCGGCGGCGGCTCGGTGCGTATCCACAAGGAAGCGGTGCAGGAGAAGGTGTTCGCCGCGCTGAACATCGGCGAGGAAGAGCGCCGCGAGAAGTTCGGCTTCCTGCTCGACGCCCTGCAATACGGCGCGCCGCCGCATGGTGGTCTGGCCTTTGGCCTGGATCGTCTGGTGACCCTGATGACCGGCTCCGAATCGATCCGCGACGTGATCGCCTTCCCGAAGACCCAGCGCGCCTCCTGCCTGATGACCAGCGCGCCCAACGCGGTGGACGAGAAACAATTGCGCGAACTGCATATCCGCCTGCGCCAGAAAGCGGTCGAGCCGAGCTGAACGAATGTAGCGCCGGCGCCTCGCCGGCATTTTTACAAGTTAGCCGGCTGGAAGCCGGCGCTACATACGCCTACAACACCCGACAAAACACTTCGCCGCGCAATACCTCCAAAGCGATACCCCTTCGTAACCGCCCCGGCGCGCCGGGCAAGCAGATAGATTTATCGGGATAGGGAAGCCATCCTGGTTCCCGAATGAGATAGAGGAAAAGGGATGAAAGGCAATAACTTCCGCGACACGCGCAGACAATTTCTTCTCGGTATGGCGGGGGTCGGCGTGGCCAGCTTGCTGCCGGTGGACATGGCCGCGGCCGCCGACATCACCGACATCGGCGATGCCATCAACAAAGCCGGTCGCCAGCGCATGTTGTCGCAGCGTATGGCCAAGGCCTACTGCCAGATCGGCCTGGGCATCCTGCCGGGACGTTCGGAAAAGATTCTCTCGTCGTCGAAGCAACGTTTCAGCGACCAGTTGGCGGAGCTCAAGGCCTATGCCCCCACGGCGGACATCAAGGAGACCTATGCCGAACTGGACAAGCTCTGGCAGCAATACAGCAAACTGCTTTCCGGAAAACCCAACCTCGACAACGCCCGCCTGATCGCCACCCTCAACGAGGACGTGCTGCGCAGCGCGCACCTGGCGACGACGCAACTCGAACTGCACGCCGCCAGCAACGTCGGCCGCCTCATCAACATTGCCGGCCGGCAACGCATGCTGTCGCAGCGCATGGCCAAGTTCTACATGTTCCGCCAATGGGGCATCAAATCCCCAAGCCTCGACCAGGAGGCGCAACTGGCGCGGCGCGAGTTCCTCAGCGCGCTGGACGCACTCGGCAAGGCGCCGGAAAACGACAAGCCCATCACGAACGAACTGGAACTGGCGCGCATGCAGTGGCTGTTTTTCGACGAAGCCCTGAAGCAGCAGGATGTCGGCGGCAAGGACATGATGACCTATGCCACCAACGTCGCCACCACCAGCGAACGGCTGCTCGAAGTGATGGACCGGATCACCGGCCATTACGCCCGGATCAGCGCCGCCAGCGCACCCGCGCGCAAACGCTGAGGCGGCGCGCCGGCATCACCCACTGACCGCCGCCATGTTGGGCACGCTGCGCTTTGCCCAACCTACGGTGCTGCCGCAAATCGTGGCGAAGAAACACAGTAGGGTGGATAAGCGATAGCGCATCCACCTTTGGCGGCGGTGATGGTGGATGCGCTATCGCTTATCCACCCTACGGAATCAATGGGTTTAGGAGAGGTTTCTTTGCGCCGTTACCCGGCGGCGCTTCGCAGCGCCTGCTCCAGGTCTGCTTGCAGGTCTTCCACCTCCTCCAGTCCGACTGACAGCCGCACCAGGCCGGGGCTGATGCCGTGTTCGGCCTGTTGCTCCGGGGTGTAGGTGGAGTGGGTCATGGAGGCGGGGTGCTGCACCAGGGTTTCCGCGTCGCCCAGGCTGACGGCGCGGGTGCAGAGATTGAGCGCATCCATGAAGGCACGGCCAGCCTCGAAGCCGCCTTTCAACTCCAACGCGATCATGCCGCCGGGCTGGCGCATCTGGCGGCGCGCCAGGTCGTATTGCGGAAATTCGGGCAGGCCGGGGTAGGAAACACTCGCCACGGCGGGGTGCGCGGCCAGATAACGGGCCAGCACCGCCGCGCCGGCGCAATGCCGGTCCATGCGCAGGGCCAGGGTCTTCAGGCCGCGCAGCACCAGAAAGGCGTCGAACGGGGACATCACCGCGCCGGTCATTTCCTTGACGCCGAAGAAGCGCATGCGCTGGATGTCGTCCTCCGGGCCGATCACCGCGCCAGCCAGCAAGTCGCCGTGGCCCCCCAGATATTTCGTGGCGGAATGCACCACATAAGTGGCGCCCAGTTCGAGCGGGCGTTGCAGGTAAGGCGTGCAATAGGTGTTGTCCACCATCAGGGGAACACCGCGCGCCTCGCCGATTTCCGCGATGGCGGCGATGTCGATCAGGCGCATGTTGGGGTTGCTCGGCGACTCGCAGAAAAGCAGGCGGGTAAGTGGCGTGATGGCGGCATCCACGCTTTCCGGCCGGGTCATGTCGACCATTTTCACGGTCACGCCCAGGCGCGAGAGGCCGTGATGGAAGTAGCCGAAGGTGCAGCCATACAGCGTCTGGTCGGCGACGATTTCATCGCCCGCCTGCACCAGGCTGTAGATGGCCGAGGTGATGGCGCCCATGCCGGATGCCGTGCACAAGGCCGCCGCGCCGCCCTCCAGGTCCGCCAGGCGATTTTCCAGCAACGCCACCGTGGGGTTGCCGACGCGCGAGTAGATGTAGCCGGGGCTTTCCCCGGCGAAGCGCTGCCGGCCCTGCTCGGTGCTTTCAAAGGCGAACGTGGACGTCAGATAGATCGGCGGCACCAGAGCGCCTTCGTGCCGGCGGGGGTCGTGGCCGAGGTGGATGGCGCGGGTGGCGAAGCCAAGGGGCTTGCTGGAATTGGTGGGTTTCATGGTGGCGGGCTTTCTCGTGGAGATATGAATTTGTGTAGCGCCGGCATCCTTGCCGGCGTCTTTCAAACAGCCGGCTGGAAGCCGGCGCTACAAGGGAGGAGCGGACCGATGGCTTCGCTCACCCCTTCCCCATCGGCAGCGGTGCCAGCAGGGCGCGGATGTCGGCCTCGCCGAATTTGCTCAGGGCGCCGGCGTCTTCGCTCAACACGCCGGCGGCGAGTTCTGCCTTTTTTTCCTGGAGGGCGAGAATTTTTTCCTCGATGCTGCCGGCCACCACCAGTTTGTAGACGAACACTTTCTTCTTCTGGCCGATGCGGTGGGCGCGGTCGGTGGCCTGGTTTTCTACCGCCGGGTTCCACCAGGGGTCGTAGTGGATCACGGTATCGGCCGCCGTCAGGTTGAGGCCGACGCCGCCGGCCTTGAGGCTGATTAGAAAGATCGGCACGCCTTCGTCCTGAAACCGGCGGATCACGCCCTCGCGGTCCTGGGTGTCGCCGGTGAGCTTGACGTAGGAGAGTTTGCGCGCGAGCAGTGCTTCCTCGATCAGGGCCAGCATGCTGGTGAACTGCGAGAACACCAGGACGCGGCGGCCCTCATCGACCAGCTCCGGCAGCATGTCCATGAGCTGGTCGAGCTTGGCGCGCTCCTTCACTTTTGCAGCACCTGCCAGCTTGACCAGGCGCGGGTCGCAGCAGACCTGCCTGAGCTTGAGCAGCGCGTCGAGGATGACGATGTGGCTGCGCGCGAAACCCTTGTCGGCGATGGCCTCGCGTATTTTTTCGTCCATCGCGCTGCGCACCGCTTCATACAGGTCGCGCTGGCCGCCCTGCAATTCCACCGTGCGCACGATCAGGGTCTTGGCCGGCAATTCTTTCGCCACGTCTTCCTTGCGCCGACGCAGGATGAACGGCCGCACACGCGCGGCGAGGAGGTTGCGGCGCACGCCGTTGCCGTGTTTTTCGATGGGCGTGCGCCAGGTTTTCGTGAATCCCTTGGCGTCGCCGAGAAAACCGGGCAGCAGGAAATCGAACTGCGCCCAGAGTTCGCCCAGATGATTTTCCAGCGGGGTGCCGGTGAGGCACAGGCGGTGTCGCGTGGACAGTCGGCGCACCGCCTGGGCGGCCTTGCTGGCGGCGTTCTTCACCGTCTGCGCCTCGTCCAGGATGAGCAGGTGATACTCCTGCTTGGCCAGCAGCGCCTCGTCGCGCCACAACAGCGGGTAGGTGGTAAGGATCACGTCATGCTCGGGAATCGCGGCGAAGCGTTCGGCGCGCTCCTTGCCGTGCAGGGAAAGCACTTTGAGGCCCGGGGCGAAGCGCTCCGCCTCGCGTTTCCAGTTGAAGATCAGCGAAGTGGGCAGCACCACCAGACAGGGGCGGTCGAGGCGCCCGGCTTCCTTTTCCAGCAGCAGATGCGCCAGGGTCTGCGCGGTTTTGCCCAGACCCATGTCGTCGGCGAGGATGCCGGCCAGCCCGTGTTCGCGCAGGTATTGCAGCCAGGCCAGGCCTTCCAGTTGATAGGGGCGCAGTTTGAGCGCGAAGCCGGCGGGCGGCGCGACCGGCTGGATGCCGGCGCCATGTTGCAGGGAGTGCGCCAGTTTCGCGACCGCCTCGACACCGGAGAAACGCCAGCGCCGCATCTCGGCCAAGCGCGCCAGACGCGGCGCGTCCAGGCGCGACAGACGCAACGGGCCATGCCCCGGCGGCGCGTCGAACAGGTCGATCAGGGTCAGTGCCAGCGGCTTGATGCGGCCGGCCCGCACGCGCAGGCGGATGCCCGTGGGCGTGGTGAGAATGACCGGGGCCTGGTCCGGCAACTTGTGCAACTGAGCGCTATCGAGCCAGCGCGCATCGTTGCGGAACAGGTCATAGAGCAGTGGCGCCAGCGGCAGGCGCAGGCCATCGACGACGATGCCCATGTCGAGATTGAACCAGCCGCCGGCATCATCAAAGATCTCGGCTTCCCAGGTATCCACATCCACCACCAGATGGCGGAAATCGGCCGGCATTTCCACCCGCCAACCGGCGGCGCGCAAGGCGGGCAGGTGCTCGGACATGAATTCCGGCCAGTGCGAAGGGCTTTCCAGCCCCCACAGGCGCGACGGCCGCGAGCGCACGGCGAACAGGGTGTGCGGCGGCACCAGCTCGACACCGGCGTCTTCCAGCGCGCGCAGCAAGGCGGCCTCCTCCGCCAGCCGGCGGCGTACCTGCACGGTTTCGCCATTGCCGAGGCTGAGCACATCGTCATCGCTGCCGGCATCGACCAGCGCATCGCCATATTTGAAGACCGGGTGGAGGAAGTCGAAATGGCGGTCGACATGCGAGTAACGGCGAAAGCGGCCGACGTCATAGGCTTCCAGAGTGCCCAACTTGAGCAGCGGCACCGGGTCGACATCGATCAGGCGGGTTGCGCGTATGGGGTGCGTCAGCGCGGGAGTGGGCGCCTCCAGTTCGCTTTCATCATCGTCTTCGCGATAGATGGGGCGAGCTTTACGCGTCGGCGCGCCCGCCGGCACCGCCAGGCGCTTGTCCTGAAGCAGCGCGAGCAGGACGGCGGCCGCGTGTTCGCACATCCAGCCATTGCCGCAGGTGCAGCCGGAAATTGCGCGTGCCTTGCTGTTCTTGACCACGTCCAGGCTGACGACCACGCGATAGGGCAGACGCTCGCGCCCCTTGACGTTGGCGGCAACGCGCGGCGGACGCACCTCGATCTGGCTGACTCCGCCGACAAAGGCGCGTGCTTTGCCTACTTTCTCGGCGCCATACCAGCGCGTCAGGTCTGCTTCGGTGTATTCGGGGAGTTTCGACATTCAGGCGAGGTAAGAAAAGGCGGCCATGCGTAGGTTGGGCAAAGCGTAGCGTGCCCAACATTGGCGGTGGTGTTGGGCACGC